>DASTVY010000179.1:0-2765 GCA_035758865.1 Sphingomicrobium sp.
CCGGGTCGAAGTCGGACTCGGTCCGCGCCACCGGCGGCGTGATTCCCTGATACTGGCGCTTCAGGTCGGCCCAGGATTGGTTGTAATTGGCCGGCGTGATCGAGCCGTCGAACACTCCCCAGCGCCACTTGTCGACCAGCAGGCCGAACGGAAGGAAGGCCACCTTGTCCATCGCCTGCCGGAGAAGAAGGCCGGTGTCCTTGCTCGCATCCGGCACCTTGTTTCGATCGAGCAGGCCGATCTGCACCAGATATTCCGGCGTGACCGACAAAGCGATGAAATCGCCGATCGCCTCGTGGAAGCCGTCGTTCGCGCCGTTGAGGTAGAGGTACGGCTGCTGGTTGTAGGCACGCTGGTAGAAGTTGTGCCCAAGCTCGTGGTGGATGGTCACGAAGTCGTCGGCGTTGACCTTCGTGCACATCTTAATGCGCAGGTCGTCCTTGTTGTCGAGGTCCCAGGCCGATGCGTGGCAAATCACTTCGCGGTCCTGCGGACGAACGATTTGCGAGCGGCTCCAGAAGCTCTGCGGAAGCGCGGGGAAGCCAAGCGAGGTGTAGAAGCCCTCGCCCGCCTTCACCATCTTCACCGGGTCGTATTTCTTGGCCTTCAGCAAGGCCTCGAGATCATAGCCGATGTCGCCCGAGCCCTTCGGCGCGACGACGTCGTAGATGTTGCCCCACTCCTGCGCCCACATGTTGCCGAGCAGGTCCGCCCGGATCGGGCCCGTCTTCGGCTGAACCGCGTCCCCATACTTCTGATTGAGCTTCGTCCGGGTATAGCAGTGTAGCTGGTCATAGAGCGGCTTCGTTTCCGCCCAGAGGCGGTCGGTCATGGCCGCAAATTCTTCCGGCGACATGTCGTACTGGGACCGCCACATGGCGCCCGTGTCGGCATATCCGAGCTCTTTCGCGCCCTGGTTCGCAATGTCGACCATGCGCGTGTAATCCTGGCGCATCGGCCGGCCGACGTTCTGATGCCAGCTCTGCCAGATTTCCTTCAGCTCGTTCGGGTTGCGCAGCTCGCCCATCAGGGCCTCGGCGTCATCGCCCGTGATGGTCTTGCCATTATGAGTCGCGCGGCCTTTGCCGTACGTCGACTGAAGCCGCGTGGTGATCTCGTTGAGCTGCGCGGCCGCGCCGGGCGTCGAAGGTGCAGCAAGCACCAGTGCGCCGCGCAGGATGTTCAGCTTGCGCGCCGTGTCCGGATCGAGGCCCTCGACCTTCGAATATTGCGCAGCCTGGGTGGCGTATTTCACGCCTTTTTCGGTGCTGATGGTCCCGAAGTAGGCGGCAAGCGCATCAGTATCGTCGTTGATGTACGTCGCGTTCACCCACTGCGCGCGGCCGCCGATGACGCTGAGATCGAACAGGTCCTTCTCGACGTCGGCGATGAACTGGCGAGCGCCCTCCGCAGTCAGCGGATGCGGAAGCGCATCGGCGCCGGCCTGAGGCGCGACGGCGCTTTCAGGAACAGCGGCGACCGGAGTTCCGGAACTGTCGACGGCACAACCAGCCAAAGCGAGCGCGGCAAGCGATACGGATGCTGCAAACTTCATGGACTCAACTCTCCCCAGAGTCGGAACAAGGTTCCGAGGCGCCTCCGACTGGAACCTGAGCAAAGCCGCGTCAAGCAGCGAGGAACGTTGCGATCGCGTCCCCAAGCTCGGGCTTCGTCACCGAACTCATGTGCGTGCCCGGGATCTCGACATACGTGGCATTGGGTAGCTTCGCGGCGAGGTCCCGCGCCGATCCGTTTTCGTCGTCCTCGCTCCCGCACACCACCAAAGTCGGCATGGTGAAGGCCGCAAGCGCCTGTTCAGGACTTGGATGATCGCCGAGCCCCTTCAGCAGCAGCTTTGCGGCGACCAGGTCGATCTTCATCGTGCGCATGAACTGGATCGACAGCCAGTGGGGATCGCCGCGGCGCGCATCGTCGAACCGCTCAATGGCTTCCAGGAAGAAGCGGCAGCGCCGTTCCCAGTTAGTAAGGACGTCGAGCCCGGTCCCGGCCAGGATTGCCCGGCGTGGTCGCACTCCGCTCCCAACCGCATCGATAGTGGTGCGTGCGCCCAGGGAAAAACCGCCGAGATCGAATTCATCCAGGTCAAGATGGCCGATCAGGCCCTTGAGGTCCTGGACGAGGATATCCGGCGGATATTTGGCCGGATCGTGCGGCTTTCCGCTGGCGCCATGCGCCCGAAGGTCGGGCATGATCACACGGAAGCCCTCGCTCGCAATGCGGTCCGCATGCCCGAACTTGATCCAGTTCATCTGCGCATCGGAGAAGAGGCCGTGCATCAGGATTACCGGACGCCCCTCCCCCACCTCATGCCAGGCAAGCTCGACCCCGTCCCGCGCGGTCCAACGGTGGATCGCCGCCCCGGTCACGCGCGAATGTTCCGAATGTTCACACTGACAGCGGCAAGAACAGGGAGCTGTTCGGGCACGCTCGCGGCGGTCGATGGCAAGTCGGGAGGTTCGGCCTGCATAGGCCGAGCGGCATGTCAGCGGTCATCCTACATTGCAATGTGGAAGTGCTAACGAGGGCTTCCCGCCTCGCACGCTCCCGATGCTTATTTGGGAGGCCAGACCTTCGCCCTCGACCGCTCGTTCGTCAGTCGCAGTCCTGCCGCTCCAGCAAGCGCCCACCGCACTTCGGCTTCGAGGCTTTTGTTGCCAAGATCCAACCGAACGGTTTGCGTAACGGGCAGCACTTCATCGGATTCCACGCAGCAACCGTTGGCGGAGACATCGCGGATCCTCACC
>DASTVY010000144.1:0-2180 GCA_035758865.1 Sphingomicrobium sp.
GCTTTTTATCCGGGTCAAGGCGCTGATCAGCCTCTCGTTCCCAACCGCAAACCCCATCCGCCAGCCGGCCATGGAGTAGGTCTTGGACATGGAGGTGAACTCGACCGCCACTTCCTTGGCGCCGGGTACCTGAAGGATTGATGGGGTTGGGGCGTCGCCGAAGTAGATTTCGGCATAGGCAAGGTCGGAAATGACCCACAGCCCCTCGGCCTTCGCGAAGGCCACCAGTTGCTCGTAGAAATGCAGGTCGACGGTCTGCGCGGTCGGGTTTGACGGATAGCCGATCACCAGCACCTTGGGCCTCGGCACGGTGTAGCGCATCGCCCGTTCCAGCCGCTCGAAGAAATCCGGCCCGGGAACCGCCGGGATCGAGCGGATCGAAGCTCCGGCGATGATGAAACCAAAGTGGTGGATCGGGTAGCTTGGGTTGGGGGTGAGGACGACGTCGCCCGGTGCAGTGATGGCCTGCGCCAGATTAGCGAGGCCCTCCTTCGATCCGAGTGTGACGATCACCTCGCGGTCCGGGTCGACCTCGACCCCGAAGCGCCGCTGGTAATAGGCGGCCTGCGCCTTCCTGAGGCCCGGAATGCCCTTGGAAGCGGAATAGCGGTGGGCGGTCGGCTTGGCCGCCACCTCGGCCAGCTTGTCGATAACATGTTTGGGAGGCGCGCCGTCCGGATTGCCCATGCCGAGGTCGACGATGTCCTCGCCGCGCGCCCGCGCCGCTGCCTTCATCGCATTGACTTCGGCGAAGACGTAGGGCGGCAGTCGGCGGATGCGGTAGAAGTCGTCGGTCATCACGTCAGCATGGCGGCGATGCTGCAGTGCGGCAAGGTCCCTTATCTGTTGTAAAGCGGAAGGGTAAGCCCGCGGGTGATCGCAAGGGCGCGCAGGACGAACCCGGCCAGCGCCGCGATCGCCGCCGCCGCGAAGGCGGGCAAGTCGAGTACCGTAAGTGCGACGAACAGCCCGGAGGCAAGCGCCGCGGGCGTGATGTAGAGCTCGCGGCGGAGCAAGATCGTCGGTTCGCTCGCAAGGACGTCGCGAATGATCCCCCCGGCGCAGGCCGTGAGCACGCCCATGACGAACGCCGGGACCGGCGCCACGCCATAGGTCAGCGCCTTCGACGCGCCATAGGCAGCATAAGCAGCCATTCCGACCGCGTCGAACCACAGCACTGCACGCTCGGCGATCGCTCGGCGGGACAGGAACCACACCCCAAGTGCAGCGCCGATGCAGATCAGCAACGTCGAATTGGTGTTCACCCAGAATACCGGCGCCCCGATCAGCAGGTCTCGCAGTGTTCCGCCGCCAACGCCGGTCACCACGGCGAAGAAGACGAAGGTGACGAAATCGAGCTTGCGCTCGGCAGCGGCCAGCGCCCCGGACACGGCGAACACGCCAATTCCGAAATAGTCGAGCAGGATGAGCGCGTCGGGGAGTAGCGGCGGGTCCATGGCGCGGCCGTCATTGCGGGGAACGAGGTGACGAAGCAATCCGGAAACTACTGGATCGCTTCGCTCCGTGGGCGATGAGGGCTATAGGGATGCCATGACCGACGAAACCACCACGACCATGCCAAGCATGGAGGACTGGCAGCACTGGGCCCTGGTCATGGCCAGGGCCAATCAGATGATCATGGAGGCCTGGGCCGAAAACCTTGCCAAGGGCAAGGACATGCCCGGCTTCGGCCTTCCCGTCCCGCATGCCACCAACGATCCCATGGCGTGGATGACCGCAGGAGCGGAAGCCTGGTCGAAGGGCCTCGACGCCTGGAGCAAGGTGCTGGGGCATTATTCCGCGGCCGGCGAGTCCAAGGACCGCCGGTTCGCGTCGCCGGAATGGCGGGAGGACCCGATCTTCGACACGGTCCGGCAAAGCTATCTGGCGATCAGCGAAAAGCTGCTCGGCACGGTCGAGGACATCGAGGGGCTGGACGAATCCGCGCGCAACCGGCTTCGCTTCGCGACCCAGGGATTCGTCGATGCGATGAGCCCGGCCAATTTCGTCGCCACCAACCCGGAGGTGATGAAGCGGACGATCGACACCAAGGGCGAGAATCTGCTCTCCGGCCTCAAGAACATGCTCGACGATATTTCCAGGGGCCAAGTTACGCACAGCCCTGAAGGGGCGTTCGAGCTGGGCAAGGACCTGGCGACGACACCGGGCAAGGTTATCTA
>DASTVY010000186.1:0-4452 GCA_035758865.1 Sphingomicrobium sp.
ATGTCGCGCTATGGCATGAGCGCGACATCAGCCACTCGTCGGTCGAGCGGTTCATCGGCCCCGACGCGTGCATCACTCTGGACTTCGCCCTCGCTCGTCTCACGGGGGTTATCGACAAGCTGCTGGTCTACCCGGACCGCATGCAAAAGAATCTCGACCGTATGGGCGGCCTCGTCCATTCGCAGCGCGTGCTGCTGGCGCTGACCCAAGCAGGCCTGTCGCGCGAAGACAGCTATGCGCTGGTCCAGCGGAATGCGATGAAGGTGTGGGAGTCCGACGGTCAGTTGTCCTTGCTCGACCTTCTCAAGGCCGACCCGGACGTGACCGCCAAGCTCAATGACGCACAGCTCGAGGAGCTGTTCGACCTCGGATATCACCTGAAGCGCGTAGACCAGATTTTCGAGCGCGTGTTCGGCAATTAGAATGTCGGCAATTCAACCCTGTGCCCTGTTGCTCCTGATCGGCCCCGACTGGCGGGTTGAAACGGTCAGCGCAAACGTTGCCATGCTTGGCGACCATCGACCCGCAACGGTCGTCGGCCAGCCGCTGGCCGACCTGATCGGCAGCAAGGCGATCCATACCCTTCGCAACCGACTGTCGTGGCTGTCGAGCGACGAGAGCGAGGTGCAAGACTATGGTGTCCAATGGGGCGACGTGATGTTCGACCTGCGCGCCATCCATCACGACGGCCGTTACCTGATCGAAGCGGAGCTGGCCGTCGAACCGCGGCTTCCCGACGGCATTGGCATGGTCCGATCGATGAGCGACCGGCTTACCGGGAACGAACCGGTCGAGCTCGCAAAGCAGGCGATGCGGCAGTTGAACTCGCTTACAGGCTTCGAACGCCTGTTACTGTGCGACGATCGCGGCTCGGTCATCGCGTCCAACCAAAAATCGGACCTCGGAGTACCCAGCGAAACTGTCAGGACGGCGCGGCTAATCGCCGACCGTGATGCTGAGCAGGTGCCGCTTGTAGGAGACGAGGGAAATGAGCTTCTTTCCAAGGCAGAATATGCCGCACCGGCACCGGAAGAAGTTCAGCGCCTGGCCGAATTGGATGTGGCCGCAACCATCGCGCTACCACTGAGGATCGACGGTGACCTGGTAGGCACGCTCCACGCCTTCAATTCTTTCCCAAAACGCGTCGGCGCAGAGCGGCGATCGGTTGCCCATCTGTTTGCAGAACGGCTCGTCGCGCGAATGGCGCGGCGTGGCTGGGGCGAATATACTCTAGCCCCCTAGCGCGTCCTTGATCCGCCGGAAGAAGCCTTTGCTGGCCGGGCACTCATCGCCAGTCTCGGTTTCCCGGAATTGCTCGAGGATTGCTCGCTGCTCCTTCGACAATTTGGTCGGCGTTTCCACCAATATCCTTGCCATCAAGTCGCCGCGTCCGCGCCCGTTCAATATGCTCATTCCAGCACCGCGATGACGAATCGTTTCGCCGGATTGAATGCCTGACGGAATCTTGAGCTCGATCCGTTCGCCGTCGATGCCCGGGATCGTGATGCATCCGCCGAGAGCCGCCGTCGTAAAGGTTATCGGAGCCTCGGCGACCAAGGTCGTCCCCTCGCGAGCGAAAATCGGGTGCCGCTTCATGTGGACGAACAGGTAAAGGTCTCCCGCGGCAGCTCCGCGAAGTCCCGCCTCGCCTTCCCCGGCCACTCTAATGCGCGTGCCCTCGTCGACTCCAGCCGGGATGTTGACGTTGAGCTTTCGTGTCTTGAGCGCTCGTCCCTCGCCCTCGCAGGCGTGGCACGGGTCGGCGATCGTTTGGCCGGAGCCCATGCAGCCCGGGCAGGTCCGCTCGACAACGAAGAAACCCTGCTGGGCCCGGACCTTGCCCGCTCCGCCGCAGGTCGGGCAGCCCTGTGCGGCCGCCTGCCCGCGCGAGCCCGATGAATTGCATTCCTCGCACGTGGCGAGCGATTGGACCGCAATCGTCTTTTCGATGCCCGAGAAAGCCTCTTCGAGAGACAGTTCCAAGTCGTATCGAAGATCCGAGCCGCGGGCGGCGCTGGCGCGCTGGGCGCGCGGATCCATGAATTCGCCGAAGATCGACGAGAAGATGTCGGAAAAGCCCTCGAAGCCGCCACCTGCGCCCCCGAATGGGCCCTGTCCGTTCATTCCATTCTGGAAAGCAGCATGGCCGAAGCGGTCGTATGCCGCGCGCTTCTGCGGGTCCTTGAGGACGTCATACGCCTCGTTGAGAGCCTTGAAATGCGCTTCCTTGTCCGTGCAGCCGCCGTGGCGATCCGGATGGCAGTCCATCGCCAACTTGCGATAAGCGGCCTTGATCGCCTTCTCGTCAGCGCCCCTCGGAACGCCGAGCAGTTCGTAATAATCCGTGGCCATCAAACCCCACCCATGGCGAACGGCGCCGACCGATTAGCATCCGCCGGCGCCGCCAATGCCACGACCCTTAGGCCTTTTTGTCTTCGTCGACTTCCGAGAATTCGGCGTCGACCACTTCTTCATCGGCCGGAGCGGCCTCGGCGGTGGCTTCGGCCGACTGGGCAGTCGCTTCCTCGCCGCCTGCGGCCTGCGTCTTCTCATATATCGACTGGCCAAGCTTCATCGCCGCCTGGGCCAGCGCCTCGGTCTTGGCTTTCATCGCCTCGGCATCGCCGCCCTCGACGGCCGTCTTGGCCTCGGCAACGGCGGCTTCGATCTCGCTCTTCAGCGTCTCATCGACCTTGTCGCCATGCTCCTTCAGCTGCTGCTCGGTCGAATGAATGAGGCTTTCGGCCTGGTTCTTCGACTCCGCGGCGTCGCGGCGCTTCTTGTCCTCGTCGGCGAACTGCTCGGCTTCCTTCACCATCTGGTCGATGTCGGAGTCCGAAAGGCCGCCCGAGGCCTGGATGCGGATCTGCTGCTCCTTGCCGGTGCCCTTGTCCTTGGCGGTGACATGGACGATGCCGTTGGCATCGATGTCGAAAGTGACCTCGATCTGCGGTACGCCTCGCGGGGCCGGCGGGATCCCGACCAGGTCGAACTGGCCGAGCAGCTTGTTGTCGCCCGCCATTTCACGCTCGCCCTGGAAGACCCGGATCGTCACCGCATTCTGATTGTCGTCGGCGGTGGAGAAGGTCTGGCCCTTCTTCGTCGGAATGGTCGTGTTGCGGTCGATCATCCGGGTGAAGACGCCGCCCAATGTCTCGATGCCGAGAGACAGAGGGGTTACGTCGAGCAGGAGCACATCCTTGACGTCGCCCTGCAGAACGCCGGCCTGGATGGCAGCGCCCATCGCGACCACTTCATCCGGATTGACGCCGGTATGCGGGTCCATGCCGAAGAATTCCTTCACCACCTCACGCACACGCGGCATGCGGGTCTGGCCGCCGACCAGTACGACGTCGGCAATGTCCTTGGCCGCGATACCGGCGTCCTTCAGCGCCTTTTTCATTGGCTCTTTGGTGCGATCGATCAGCGATCCGACCAGCTTCTCAAGCTCGGCGCGAGTCAGCGTCACAACCAGGTGCAGCGGAGTCGTCGCTCCACCTTCCATACGAGCGGTGATGAAAGGCTGGTTGATCTCGGTCGATTGCGCGGATGACAGCTCGATCTTGGCCTTCTCCGCGGCTTCCTTGAGCCGCTGCAGCGCAAGTCGGTCGGTGCGAAGGTCGATGCCCTCCTTCTCCTTGAACTTGTCGGCCAGCCAATTGACGATAGCAGCGTCGAAGTCCTCGCCGCCCAAGAAAGTGTCGCCGTTGGTCGACTTCACTTCGAAGACGCCGTCGCCGATTTCCAGGATAGACACGTCGAAAGTGCCGCCACCGAGGTCGTAGACGGCGATCGTCTTGCCCTCTTCCTTTTCAAGCCCATAGGCGAGCGCCGCTGCGGTCGGCTCATTGATGATGCGCAACACCTCAAGGCCGGCGATCTGGCCGGCGTCCTTGGTCGCCTGGCGCTGGGCGTCGTTGAAGTAGGCAGGAACCGTGATCACCGCCTGGGTGACGGTCTCGCCAAGATAGGCCTCGGCGGTTTCCTTCATCTTCTGAAGGATGAAGGCAGAGATTTGAGAGGGACTGTAATCCTTGCCGCCAGCATTGACCCAGGCATCGCCGTTCGCGCCCTTGACGATCTTGTAAGGAACGAGCTCGGTGTCCTTCTTGGTGATCGGGTCGTCGAAACGGCGGCCGATCAGGCGCTTCACCGCGAAAATGGTGTTGTCGGGATTGGTGACGGCCTGGCGCTTGGCCGGCTGGCCGATCAGGCGCTCGCCGTCCTTGGTGAACGCGACGATCGACGGCGTGGTGCGCGCGCCTTCCGAATTCTCGATGACCTTGGGCTTGCCCCCATCCATCACCGCGACGCAGCTGTTGGTGGTGCCCAGGTCGATGCCGATAATCTTGCTCATAGAGAGTCTTGCTCGCTCCTTGTTGGCGGACGCCGCGGAAAAGCCTTCAGTCGAAGCGCCTCGGTTGCGATGTCCCCGGTTCGATTAAGTCTCCG
>DASTVY010000339.1:0-2154 GCA_035758865.1 Sphingomicrobium sp.
GCCGCCTACGCGTTCATCGCACTCTTCGCATTTTGCGCACGCCGACAAAAAGCGGACGCTCTGTCCGGCGATCCCGCAACCCGCGCCTCTCCGATTCCATAACCGCGAGAAGTCCCAAATGTCCGTCCTCCTGCTTCTGACAATCGCCGCTGCCCAGTCTCAATTCACGGTCACAAACGCGACCTATGATGGCCCGGTGCGCCGGCCCGCAGGGACTCGGCTGATATGGCGCGACGAGTTCAACGGAAGCTCGCTCGACACGGACAAGTGGGCCTTCGACACGTCGCGCAACAAGGAGGGCTGGTGGAACAATGAGCTCCAATACTATTCCGCCGGCCGGACCAAGAACCTTCGCGTCCGCAAGGGCCGTCTGGTCATCGAGGCGCATCGCGAAAAGCTCGATCCTGGCGCATTCCCGGATTGGGGAGGGCAAAAATACACGTCCGCCAGGATCTATTCGAAGGGCGCAGGCTGGACTTACGGCTACTACGAGATTCGCGCGAAGCTGCCTTGCTCGCGGGGAAGCTGGCCGGCGATCTGGATGCTGCCCGTCGACATGAAGGAATGGCCGGACGATGGTGAGATCGACATCATGGAGCATGTCGGGGCCGAGCCGAACTTGATCTATGCTTCACTGCACACGCTGCTGTTCAACCACACCCGGAATACGCAGAGGAGCGCTCAGAAGCTTGTGCCGACCAGCTGCACGGACTTTCATCGTTACCAGCTCGACTGGCGCCCGGACTCCATCACCATCGGTGTCGACGATCGCGGGATACTGCGCGTCAGGAACGACCAGGCCGGCGGCAAGGGAGCCTGGCCCTTCAACATGCCATTCCACATGATCCTGAACCTGGCGATGGGAGGGGATTGGGCTGCAGCAAAGGGGATGGACGACCAGGCTTTGCCTCAGCGCATGGAAGTGGATTACGTCCGCGTCTGGACCCACCCTAACTAGGGTCGCCAAAGCCTCAGCGGCGAGCCATTCTTTCCGGCGGGAGCAGGAAGCGCAACGGGATTTCGACACGGGAAGCCCAGCTCTTCTCGTTGTGCGCCTGGCCCGGGAAGTTTCGGCTGATCCAGTTGGCGCCCAGACGATAGCCGCGCTTCGCAACAATGTCGTCCACACGCTTCTGATAGCGGGCGTAGACGGCATCGAGCGTTTCCGTCCCATGATCGAAATAAAGGCGATGGTTGCGCGGATCCGGAAGAGCCGGATCGAGATAGCGCTCGAAAGCCCCGGACACCGCAGCATATTCCTCGTCGCTGACAGCCTTTCCGCCATCGGCGGGCAGAAGCAGCGGCCAGTGCGTCGAAACCATCCCGGCGCTGCCGAACACCTGCGGATACTCGTCGATCGCGTAGAGGGAGATCAGGGCGCCCATCGACGAGCCCATGATGGCCGTGTTTGCCCGGTCCGTCTTCACGCGGAAGCGCTTTTCGATGGTGGGCTTTAGCTCTTCGACGATGAACTTCAGGTAGCCGTCCGACAAAGGGTTGCCGCCATAGAGTCCGCGTACTTGCTCCATATACTTTGGAGGCAGATGGGCGAACGCCTTCGACGGCACATATTCGCGCAGCCGCTTCGGCGTGTTCCAGATGCCGACCACGATCGTCGGCCGCACCTCCTTCTGGCGGATCAGGCGGTCGAGGGTCTCGTCGACCTGCCATTCCATGCCATAGCCGGCCGTCTTCCTGTCGAAGAGGTTCTGGCCGTCGTGCATATAGAGGACGGCGTGCCGCGGACCGCCCGGGCGATAGGTCGACGGCAGCCAGACAACGACACGCCTCGGGTCGGTGTGCTTCGACCGGATCTCGCCGAGGTCGACGATCCGGCCGGCTGCGACACGCGGAACGTTGCGGGCCTGGGTTTGCGCCTCGGTCTTCGATGAAGGCCCTAGAAGGATCCCCGCCAGAGCAATCAGCGCGGCGGCGATCCTGCGCATCAGCGCACCGGAACGAAGCGGACCGCTGCGCCCCCACCGGGCGCAAGCCGCATCGCCAGCCGATCCGAGGACGTCACGACCTTTTGCTCGATGACGATCGAGCGCGGATTGGTCCGGTAATCGGCATCGTCGCCATCGCGGTAGATTTCGGCGCGGTAGCGGCGGCCGGGCTGGAGGAAGTCAAGCGCGACGTCGAAGCGCCGCTCTT
>DASTVY010000350.1:0-4061 GCA_035758865.1 Sphingomicrobium sp.
GGATTTTTTTCGTTTCGACCACCATCTTCCATTCTTCCTTGGTCGAACCGTCGTCGAGGAAGCTGTCGATGTGCGGGATGACGTTGAACGCGATCTGCTTGGTGAAGAAATCCGGCTCGTTCGAATCGCCGACGAAGATGTTGCGGCTCTGCTCGAACAATTCGTCCATGCCCTGCTTCCCGGCACCCGAGACCGACTGATAGGTCGCGACGACCACGCGCTTGATCCGCGCGGCGTCGTGAAGCGGCTTCAGCGCCACGACCAACTGCGCGGTCGAACAATTCGGGTTGGCGATGATGTTCTTGGCCCGATAGCCGTCGATCGCCTCCGGATTCACTTCCGGCACGATCAGCGGAACGTCCGGGTCCATCCGGTAGAGCGAACTGTTGTCGATAACCGTGCAGCCAGCCTTGGCGGCGCGGGGGACATGGATCTTCGACACGTCCGAGCCTGCGGCGAACAGGGCGATATCCCATCCTTCAAAGTCGAAATGCTCGAGGTTCTTGACCTTGAGCTCCTGGCCAGTGTCGCCGAAATCGATGAGATCGCCGGTCGAGCGCGGACTGGCCACGGCAGCCACCTCGGCCAGCGGGAATTGGCGCTCGGCGAGGATATTGAGGATTTCGCGTCCGACGTTGCCGGTCGCGCCAACCACGGCGACCCGATAGCCCGATGACATTCTTGCAGTTCCTTCGTGGTCCAAAAAAACGACGGCCGAGCCTTCCATGTCGGAAAGCCCGGCCGCGTTTCAAGCATTAGCTTGCGGTAGGGCTTAGCCCTCTTTGCTCTCCGTGCCCTTTTCGGGGCGGGTGTCGCGGCGCTCGGCAATACGGGCCGACTTGCCGCGGCGGCCGCGGAGATAATAAAGCTTGGCGCGGCGCACGGCGCCACGGCGAACGACCTCGATCGAATCAACGATCGGCGAATAGAGCGGGAAGACGCGCTCGACGCCCTCGCCGAACGAAATCTTGCGGACGGTAAAGTTAGAATTCACGCCCTTGTTGGCGCGGGCGATGCATACGCCCTCGTACATCTGAACGCGGCTGCGTTCACCTTCGACGACCTTCACGCCGACACGGAGCGTGTCACCCGGACGGAAATCGGGAATTTTCTTGCCTTCGCTGAGCGCGGCAACCGTTTCCGCTTCGAGCGTCTGAATCAGGTTCATTGTCTTACAGACCTTGTTTTTCGCGCCGCGCGCCAGAGGGCGGTGCCTGCGATGCGCCCCCATGGCGCTCGATCAGGTCCGGCCGCCTTAGCCGTGTATCTTCGACCGCTCGTTCGTGTCGCCACGCCGCGATCTTCGCATGATCCCCCGACCGCAGCACTTCAGGGATCGTGCGCCCTTCCCATTCAACAGGTCGGGTATAGTGCGGATATTCGAGAAGCCCCGTTTCGAAGCTTTCCTCCTCTCCGCTGGAAGGCGCGCCCATTATCCCGGGAAGCAGGCGAACGCAAGCGTCTAGCAGCACCATGGCGCCCAATTCACCGCCGGAGAGCACATAATCGCCGATCGAAACCGGTTCCACAGGCCGAGCATCGAAGATGCGCTCGTCAAATCCCTCAAAGCGGCCGCAGAGGATGATGGCCCCCTCACCCTCCGCCAGTTGGCGAACCCTACCCTGTGTCAATGGCGCCCCCCGCGGGGTCATCGCCAGTATCGGGCGGCCATCGGCGACGGCATCGATAGCTGCGGCCAGCACGTCGCAGCGGAGCACCATTCCCGCACCGCCTCCAGCCGGCGTGTCGTCGACCGTGCGATGCTTGCCGATCGCATGGTCGCGGATGTTGCGCGTCTCCAGACTCCAGATGCTGTCAGCCAGTCCGCGCCCTGCCAGGCTCGTGCCCAATGGCCCAGGGAACATTTCCGGGTAAAGGGTGAGGACGGTGGCGCGGAAGGTCACTTCATGGTTTCGGCGATGCCGCCTCCAGATTGAGAGACTGAATCGTGGGAGGATTGGTCGGAGCAAGCAACAGATTGCCATTCACCTCAGCCCGCTCGCATTTCCACATGAACCGTCCCGACAATGCGCCAGTCACGGTCAGCGGGGAGTCCGTCCGGCAAGCACCAGCCTTCTGCCGGAGAATGGCAAGCTCCTTGGCCCAATTCTCCGAGCTTCGGTCCATCAGGAAATTCATCGCCAGCAGCTTGCGGCCGGGCTCGAGCGTGCCACTGGCATAGATTGCTGCCACGCCCGAATAGGCTTCAGCCAGTGCGGGGCTCACCGAAATGGAGCGGCCGTTCAGCAGGCCGGCCTTATCCATCTCCAGCGCAGCAAAAAACACCGGGCGTGCCGGTGCACCGTAGGTGCGATTGGCGAAGGCAAAGACGCCGACACCTTCGTCAGGCAGGAGCAGCAGATAGGACCCATAGCCCGGATAACCGCCGCCGTGGGTCATGGTCTTGCCGAGATCGCAGTCCTGGGAAACACCAAAACCCTTGGCATAGGCGGACGCCGTCCGACATGGTTCGCCGCCCTCCAGAGCGCGTCGCTCTAAAGGGTTGAGAAAGCTAAGGCCCTGCGCCAGTTCACGAACCGACGACCGCTTGACCGGGCCCTGTTCGGCGCCGTCTCGCGCTGGCCAGGCCGAAAGCAGAAATGCGACCCAGCGTGCATAATCGTTCACGCTGGTCTGGACCCCGCCCATCGCTCCGAACGTACCGTGGCGCATGTCGGGTTCCCGGGCCCAGCTGCCGTTTTCCCAGCGATATCCGAGCGCACGGCGCTGCTGATCGGATGCGAATACGTCATATCCGGTCGAGGCCATGCCGAGCGGGCGCATGATCTCCCGTTGGATGAAATCGGCATAGGGCCGGCCCGAGACGTTGGTGACGATCCGGCCAAGCAGCGCATAGCCGAAGTTCGAATATTCGAAGGCCGTCTCTGGTGCCCGTGAGAAGGGCACGCCTGCCTTGATCATCCGGGTGAACTCCGCTTCGGGAAGCGGCGTCTGGCGGTCGCCCCAGGGATCGTCGGTTACGAACCCGCCCACGTGGCTCAGAAGGTCGCGGACAGTGATTTTCGGGGAATCGCTGGTTGGATATTTCCATCCGCGCATTTCCGGCACGTAGTTCTCCGCCGGGGCATCGAGTTGGAGCTTTCCGGCATCGCGAAGCTTCAGGATGGCGAGCGCGGTGAATGCCTTCGACATGGAGGCGATACGAAACAGCGTGTCCGGACCTGGTGGCTGCTTGCTTTCGAGGTCACGCAGCCCATCGCTGCCGACATGAACCAATTGGCCGTCGCGGACGATTCCCCAGACCATTCCGGGAATGTTCGCCGAGCCGCGAAAGTCGCGGAAATGCTGGTCGATGCGAGGATAAAGCTGGTCGATGCTGACCGGCTGGGCCGGTGTCACCGCGACGGCGGCTGGCTGCGCCGAGGCGAGACTCGCCGAAACCAGCATTACGCCGGCCATCAGGACGGATGAAATACGCATGACGGGAAGCCCCCTTTTTCAACCGCTCTTCGATACACGCGGGGCCTCGCTCGCGCTACATGCGCCTAATTGACGCGCCCGGGGGCAGTCCTCGCGGTGGGAACTCTACCGGAAGGTCGGCATTGGGCCTTCCCATGGACGACAAGCCACTCGACTGCCTGGTTATCGGCGCAGGCCCTGCCGGCCTGACCGCTGCGATCTACCTCGCCCGCTTCCATCTCGACATATTGGTCGTCGACAGCGGCAAGGGCCGAGCGGCCATGATCCCTTGCACCCGCAATCATGCCGGCTACCCAGATGGCATTTCCGGTGCCGAGTTGATCAAACTGATGAAGGAGCAGGCTCAGAAATATGGAGCGAAGATCATCGATGGCACGGTGAGCCGGCTCGAGCGCGACAAGGAAGGTCAGCTGTTCGAGGCAGAATGGGGCTCAGGCCCTGTCCGGGCTCGGTCGGTCCTGCTGGCAACTGGAGTCACCAACCGCCGCCCGCCGATGGACGAGGCGCTGCACGACGAGGCGCTGGCACGCGGACTGATCCGATACTGCCCGATCTGCGACGGCTATGAGGTCACCGACAAGAAGGTCGGCGTGATCGGCAGCGGCCGGCACGGAGTCGCC
>DASTVY010000160.1:0-3592 GCA_035758865.1 Sphingomicrobium sp.
CTTCGTGCGCGACGACGTAGCGTCGCACCTCGGGCGGAGCGAGAACCAGCCGCCAGCTGTAGCGAATCCTCCCTGACGAGGAGCAGCTCCCCCAGCGCGTGTCCGCGTCACCCACCGCGACGGCGCGAAGCGTTACCTCCGCGCGTTTAGCAAACTCCGCCGTCTCTTCGGACAATATCTCTAGCGCACGCCGCTTGAGGAAGGATTCGATCCGTCGGGCGAAACCGTCCTGCGGTCCTCCGCATGTCAGCCGGTCATCGTCGAGCTTCGGCGAACGCGAAGCGGCGGCGCTCCATTCGAGCCGCACGTCCTCGCCTTCCAGGGGAATCGTGGCACCGGGGACGAACGGTTCCGGCGGAAGCATCGCCCCAAGCTGTGCTGCCACCCACTCGCGCTGCTCGGCTGCCCAGTCGAGGGCCGCCTTGCGATTCATCCGCCACGGCCCGGTCAGCTTCAGCACGCCGCGCTTCTCGTCGAGCCGCAGACGCATCCGCCGGGCCCCGCGAACGCCCCTGATCTCCACCGGCAGGGGCAGGTCCTCGTGCCGGAAGAACGCTTCAGAGCGGCCGGTCGATGACATGATCTTCGAGTTCTTCGACGTCCGCCTCGCTCACGGTCCAACCCCGCGTCGACTGGCCCGCTTCGTGGACCGTCTCCCGGCTTCCCGAAATCAGATAGTGCCATTGCGGAAGCGGCTTGCCCTCCGATCGCAGGCGATAGGCGCAACTTTCCGGCAGCCAGTCGAGCTTCCCGACGCCCTTGCGGCTGAGCACCACGCAGTCAGTCACCCTTTTCTTGCGATGCGCATAGTCGATGCACATCCCGTTCTTGCGGTCGAGCAGGGCACAGGCGACGTTGGTCGGGTAGATGAGGCCCGTTTCCTCATCCTCCAGCTTGTGGAGGCAGCAGCGGCCGCACCCGTCGCACAAAGCTTCCCACTGGCCCCGATCCAGCTTGGACAGCGGCTTTTCCCAGAAAGGGTCAGCGATTTTGTGCGCGGAGGCCATGACAGGTTCAGACATGCTTTGCTAACGGGATGCATTCAAGGAGCCGGGGACAAAAGGGCAAGGATTATGAATCGGTTGGCTTTGATTGCGCTCGCGCTTCTTGCGGCTTCGTCGCCCTCCTTCGCGCAATATGTGTCGGACGCGGAGCCGTTCCTTACGGCGGTCAAGAGCCGCGACGGCAACAAGGCGACCGAGATGATCGAGTCCCGGCCCACCCTGGTTAACACGCGCAACGCCAAGGGCGAAACGGCTTTGAACGTCGTCGTCGCCCGGAGTGACGACACCTGGACGAGGTTTCTCATCGGCAAGGGCGCCAACGTGAACCTGCCGGCTTCGAATGGCGACACCCCGTTGATCACCGCTGCTCGCGTCGGCTTCACCGATGCAATCGACCTGCTTCTACAATTTGGCGCCAAGGTCGACGCTGCGAATAAAATGGGCGAAACCGCGCTCATCCTCGCCGTCCAGCAGCGCCAGCTCGACGCGGTGAAGATGCTCCTCGCCAAGGGTGCGAATCCCGACCGGAAGGACACTGCGGCCGGCTATTCGGCACGCGATTATGCCAAGCGCGACACGCGCAATCGGGAGATCCTGGCTGCAATCGAGAGCGCAGGAAACAAGCCGAAGCCGGCCAAGAAGGAAGACCTCGACAGCTTCAAGCTGAAATAGAGCGGCCTAGAAATCGTCCCCGAGACTTGGGTCGATCTGCGCTGACAACCTGCGGGCGGCGCGTCGTGCAAAGCGCAGAAGCTCTGCCTTTCGCCGCGCGGGCGCCAGCGGGCGATTCAGCGCGTCGCGCGTGAAGACCGCGTCATAACGGTCGGCGACGATCAGCCCCGCCTCGTTGGGAAGAAAGCGCTCCCCTTCGCAGATGGACGCCAGGCCGGGCGGCACCGCCCAGAAAAAGCGGTCGCAATAATCGAGATAATCGGTCCATTTCGAGTCGCCGAGCAGGTCCGCCTTGGCGACCTTGATCTCGACGATGGTCAGGGCGCCCTTGGCGTCGATGGCCATCATGTCGGCCCGCCTTCCGTTCGGGAGCGGCACTTCACAGATCGCGAACAGATCCTGCCGGCAGAACAGGCGCGTGACTCCGCGCGCTACTTCCGCGGCGATCGGCGGAGCGTCTTCGAAACACGAATCGATAAGGGTGGCCATCGCTGGCCACCCTAGAACAAGGCGGGAACGCAGCCAATCCAGGGGATTGGCGAGTACCGCCTCGGAATATCTAAAACCGCTCTAGCGGTAGAAGACGTGGTTGCCGACCGACGCGACGCGCTTCAGCCGCCAGCGCGGGGAAACGTGCTTGGCGTGGAAGAACAAGGCGTTGCCGACCGCTGAGTCCTTCAGATCCTGGTCGACGATCTTGGCGATCGCGACGGCGTTCTGCCACTGACGGCTCGACCGGTTGACCGCCGGCCAGGACTTGCCGCGGATGAAGCTGAACTGGCTGCGCTGGAACAGCACGCCGCAATAGGTCGACGGGAAGCGGCCATTCGAGTTGGCGCGATTGGCGATGACTTCGCCGACGGCGAGCTGACCGGCAAGCGGTTCGCTCTTGGATTCGAAGTAGATGCCCACAGCGAGGCATTCGAGATCGCGGCTTCCGGGATCGGAACTGCGGAGCTGCGCCACGAGCAAAGAAAGATCGCCGGTCGGCCTCACCGGAACTGGGGTCAGAGCCTCAGCCGCATCAGGAGCCGTTGGCGCGGACGCCTCGTCAGCGTCCATCGAATAAGTCGGAGTATCAATCGGCTCGGGAACCACGATCTTCGGAAGCGAGGTCGTAACGACACTTGCCTCAGACGAAGTCGGGCCAACCTGGGCCGGAGCAACCGAGCTTGCGCTTACGGCTGCAAAGATCAGCATCGCTGACCGGAACGAAACCACCATTTGTACCAAATTCAGTGCGGTGAACTTCACCACAGGCGCGCAAACTCACGTCCGAAAACGTACACCGTGCCTGGCTGTTGTTCCCCGTCTTGCGTGGCACCTGCCGCCGGCTCTTTCCGGTCAGATGGTGCCCCCCGCTCCTAGTTGCCCCGTTTGTTCCGGCCCAACCGGCCAGGGTCAACCCGAACCGGTCGTTTCAGCGATGAATCGTTCCGGCTCCGCGACGTCCAGTTCAATTAACCAGAAATCCGTGTCGAACCGCTCGCGCCGAGCGACGAGCTCCCCCAGGGATTCGGAACCCGCCCGTTTGAAGATCCACTCGTAAGTGAAGCTCGGACCGAGCTCGCGCTCCAATATCCCGCGGATTTCTCCCTTTTGCTGCAGGATCAGGGTCAACGCACCCCGGTCCGGGTCGCCCTTGCGCAGAACGGTCGCGAAGCCACCGTCCGTCTCGACCCGGCGCATGATCGCCGCCACCTCGACATGCGCCGGCAGCCTTTCGGCCATCAGCCGGAATAGCCTACGAGGCTGCTCAATGGGATGTGCGACCGAAGGAATGTCCCGGTCCCTCGCGCGGCCTCCTCGCCGTCCGGTCCGACGATATGGGCATCGGCGATCAGCACGCGGCGCCGGCCGCTTATCCAGCGCCCTTCGGCAACGGCCTGGCCCGGCTTCATCGGCCGAGTGAAATG
>DASTVY010000207.1:0-3069 GCA_035758865.1 Sphingomicrobium sp.
GGATTTCGGCGGGCTCGGGCAAGCGGCCCGGTCCATATTCACCGCAGGCCATCGGCCCTTCGTCGGGTTCCAGAACCGTGATTCCGTCAGCCTTCAGCTGCTCGATATTCCGCTTCGTTGCGGAATGTTGCCACATGCGGACATTCATTGCCGGGGCAACCACCACCGGCTTGTCGGTGGCCAACAGCAAGGTCGTTGCCAAATCGTCGGCAATCCCCCCAGCCATTCGAGCCAGCAGATCGGCGGTCGCCGGGCACACGAGCACGAGATCCGCGGCCCGGGACAGCTGGATGTGCCCCATCTCCGCCTCGTCCTTGAGGTCCCAGAGCGAGGTGTAGACCGGGCTTTCGGCCAAGGCCGCGAGGCTCATCGCAGTCACGAAATGGGACCCACCATCGGTGAGGACCGGCGTTACCGAATGGCCCTCCTTTCGAAGCATGCGGATTAGTTCGGCCGCCTTGTAAGCGGCGATTCCTCCGCCAACGATCAGCAGGATGCGGCTCATGTCGCTGGATATGGAGTGCGGCGCACCGCATTCGCAAGGTCGGACAGCACCTTTGGCAGGAATGCCAGGCCAACAAAGGCCAGCGGCGCCGGGATCAAGGCCCAGTAAAATGTATCGGCGCGGGCGAACAGCGCCAGCATCGCGCCATAACCGGCCAGCAATAGGCTCGCCCGCAAGGCCCAGCCGGTCTTGACCGACGCCCAGCCGAACAGGGACAGGATCAGCAAGCCAGCGCCAACCGCGTCGGGCATACGAATTCCAAAGGTCACCTTGGCGATGCTCTTGAGCGCGAATTGGGCGCCCAGCATCCTCGACCATCCTTGCGAGGCCGGATCGCCAGGCCGGACGACTTCGCTGACCCACTGGGCGTGCAATGTCATGTAGATTCCAAACAGGACGACAATCAGCGCCCAGCCGGCCGCCTCTCTCCATCGCTTTTCGAGTAAAGCGAGACCGCCCATCGCGAGGATCATCGGCAGCGCGAGTTCACGGATCGTCAGCGCCAGTCCGCCGACGAAAATGGCCGGCCACGGATTGTCGGGACGTCTTACCGTGATCATCAAGGCAAGCAGGAGCGCCGCCCAACTTTCGTGGAAAAGGCCGGTCTGGGGCTGGAGCATCCCGCCGAGTCCTCCCGCGATCAGGATCATGACCGTCGCCAGCAAGGGTAGGGACAGAAAAGGTTTCAACCTCAGCCACCAGGCAAACATCAGCCCGGCGCACAACAGCCAGATCGCGACAATCATCACCCGTTCCCCGAACAAGGCGTAAGTCGTTGCATGGGTCGGCAATCGGAAAGTGAAGAAGGGTTTCAGCGGGTAATGGTTCTTTCGCTGGGCCTCGGCGGCGACTTCGTAATAGCCGCCGCCCGCTTCCACGCCGGCAATGATGGTTCGGTACAGCTGCAAGTCGCTCGGCTGGGCGGCGGATGACCTGAGCTTCGGCCCCGGAGCCGCCTCGGGCGACCATGTTGCGACTGCAAGAAGGGCAACCAGCATCGCGATTAGCGCAAGCGCCGGTCCTCGCGACCAGCCTTCAAATCGCGTCGGTAATGTCCCCCAGTTCATTTTAACCGACCAGCCAATAGGTAAGCGCGGCTGCTGCAGCCGCTGATCCGATGCCAATTGCCAGCGGCGCCATCCAGCTCTTGCGCTCGATCACAGCCACCTCCGCAAGTGGCGGAGGCGGCGGTGCGCCGCCCGGGGTCGGATAGCTTGCGTCAATCTTGCGGAGGATCTGTGGGATCAGCTTCAGCGCTCGCACCGTGTCGACAATCCGGTCTGCATAATAGGCCTCGGGCCCAAGCTCGGTGCGGATCCAGTCGCGCAGGAATGGCTCGGCGGTTTCCCACATATTTATGTCGGGATCGAGCGCGGTAGCCACGCCTTCTTCCATCACCATCGTCTTCTGCAAAAGCAGCAAATGCGGCTGGGTCGGCATGTCGAAATCGCGGGTGATGGAGAATAAGCCGTCGAGCATCCGGCCGATGCTGATCTCTTTGACCGGGAGGCCGCGGATCGGCTCGCCCACCGCCCTCAGCGCGGTCGCGAACTCTGCGACATCATGATGGGCGGGCACATATTGGGCTTCAAAATGAATCTCGGCCACGCGCATGTAATTGCCGGTGATGAGGCCGTAGAGGATTTCGGCGAGCCACAGCCGGGCCTGGCGGTCGATGCGACCCATGATTCCGAAATCGACCGCGCCAACGCGGCCGTCCTTCAGTGCGAACAGGTTCCCCTGATGAAGGTCCGCATGGAAATAACCATCGACAACCGCTTGTCGAAGGAAGGCTCGGACGAGGGTTGCGGCCAGCGCTTTCGGGTCATGGCCGGCCGCGATCAGCTCGTCGCGCTTGGACAGCTTGATTCCATCCAGCCATTCAAGCGTCAGCACACGGCGGGCGGTTCGGCTCCAATCGATCTCGGGGACGTGGAAATCAGGCTCGGCGACCATATTGTCCTTGAGCTCCGAAGCGGATGCCGCCTCGCGCTGAAGGTCGAGCTCGCGCCGCACCCATTGCTTGAAATAGGCGACGACCATCCGCGGCCGAAGCCGCTCCGCCTCGCCGCCGAGCAATTCGACATGCGCTGCGGCCCATTCGTATGTCTCGATGGCCCGGGCGAATTCTTCCTCGATGCCGGGGCGGAGCACCTTCACCGCCACGTCGCGGCCTTCGGTCGTCACCGCTCGGTGGACCTGCGCGATTGAAGCGGCGCCGACCGGCTCTTCGTCGATTTTCGTGAACAAAGCGTCGAGAGGCGCCTCGAGCGCCTGCTCGATGGCCGCTCTGACCGCCGGGAAAGGAGCCGGCGGCAGCGAGTCTGTCAGCTGCAGGAGATTTTCTGCAGCCGCGGCGCCGACCAAGTCCGGACGCGTCGACAGAGCCTGGCCGAGCTTGATCGCGGCTGGTCCGATTTCCTGCAGGGCGGCAGCGTAATCCGGCGTCGCCGGCTGGGCGGCGCCGAGGCGCGCCACGCGGCACAAGCGGCGGACGTTGGGCGGAGTTAACGGGTCACGTTCAATTCCCTGAAGCGCGCCGTGGCGAGCCAGCGTCCTGCCCC
>DASTVY010000242.1:0-4384 GCA_035758865.1 Sphingomicrobium sp.
GTCCGGCACGGCTCGACTCGCGCCCATACCGCCCTACGCGAACAATTGGAGAAGTCGCCGCGCCTGTTGATGCATGGGGTGGATTATCTGCTCCACGCGATCCTCGACTATATCGTCGACGGCTATCTGCCGCTGATCGAAGAACTTGAGGAAGAGGTGCTCAAGATGGAAGAGAAGGCGATCGCAGGCTTCCTGGGTCGCCAAGACGTCAATCGTATCTTCACCGTGCGCAGGGAATTGATCCGTTTCCAGCGCGTCCTGGGCCCGATGGGCGAAGTTGCTCAAAAGCTGGCGAGGCAGGACTTGCCCTGCATCGATTCAGAGGCACGCCATTATTTCAGAGACGTCCAGGATCACATCCGGCGAGTTCAAGCGCGCGTGGACGGTTTGAGGGAAATTCTCACTAGCGTGTTCGAATTGAGCACCCTGCTCGAACAGCAACGCCAAGGCACCATCACCCGGCAACTGGCGGCATGGGCGGCAATTCTGGCGGTGCCGACCGCTATCGCCGGCATTTACGGCATGAACTTCGAATATATGCCTGAGCTGCACGCCCGTTACGGCTATTTTGTCGTGGTTGGTGCGATCGCGCTGATCTGCGTCCTGCTCTATCGCCAATTCCGCAAGGTTGGCTGGCTTTAGCCAACAGTCGCCAGCTTCCGTTCTACCAGCTCAATCGCTGCGGCGATCGCCTCGTCGATATCCATCTCGCTGGTGTCGAGCAGGTCGGCGTCATCGGCCTGGGCAAGCGGCGCGGCCTCTCGATTGGAGTCACGCGCGTCGCGCGCGCGAATGTCGACCAGCACGTCTTCGAGATGCGCCGGCATGCCGCGGGACAATAGCTCCGCAACTCGGCGGCGGGCGCGCACTTCGGCCGACGCCGTGACGAACAGCTTCGCGGTCGCGTTCGGCGCGACGACCGTTCCGATGTCGCGGCCATCAAGCACAGCGCCCGATGACTGGCTGGCGAAATTGCGCTGGCGCTCGAGCAGCGCCGCTCTCACTCCCGCATAGGTCGAGATGCGGCTGGCGATCGATCCGACGACCTCGCTCCGAAGCTCCGGGTCCGTGGGATCGATCTGGGCCACGCCCTCGCAGGCTCTCACCGCCTCGAATTCGCTGGCGGGATCCCCGCCAAAGCGGAACATGGTGAGCGCGACGGCGCGATAGAGCATCCCGGTGTCCATGTGCGGCAGGCCGAAATGCTCGGCCAGCGCCTTGGCGATCGTCCCCTTTCCGCTGGCTGCGGGGCCATCGACGGCGATCAGGATGGGGCGGCTGGCGGCGGACATGAAGCGGCGCTTTGACAGGGGCTTTGCGCTATGGCAAGGCGCCCGCCAATCACGGCCGGGCCGGTACCGCCCGCCACCTTTCTTGGAGATATGACCCAATGGTCAAACCCGAATGGGGCACGAAGCGTAGCTGCCCCAAATGCGCAACCCGCTTCTATGACCTGGCAAAGGATGAGCCCGTCACCTGTATCAGCTGTGGCTATGCCTGGCTGCCCGAACCGGTCCTGAAGTCCAAGCAGCCGCTGCCGTTCGAATCGGCCCAGCCTGAGCCGGTGGCGAAGCAGGACGAGGATCTCGCGGCCGATGAGCTGGCGATCGACGAGGACGAGGAGCCCAGCGCCGACGAGGAAGTCGATCTGGCGACGGGCGACGAGGACCTTGGCGTCGCAACCGGCGACGAAGACGAAGAAGTTTAGGAAACAGCGCTCAGTGGAAAAATTCCCGTTGGCAGACGGGAATGCTTCCCCTAATGGGCGCATCCGGACGGGGCCGTAGCTCAGCTGGGAGAGCGTCGCAATGGCATTGCGAAGGTCAGGGGTTCGATCCCCCTCGGCTCCACCATCCGGTTGGAAAAAGGCGCCAATCGGCGCCTTTTTTGTTGATCGAACTTAGGCTGCCAAAGCGTGCCGGCGGGCCATTATCAGCGCCCCTTCAAGGCCCGCGTCCTTGAGCGCCGCAGGTGCGCAATAACCGCGCGATTCAACCGCGGGACCAACGCCATAGCCGTTGAGAGCGGAGCGCAACGCAGCCTCGATCGACGGCACCACCGATGCTTCCGAAATAGCGCCGCCGCCCCACACGATCCGATGCGGCGACCAGGCAAGCACCAGGTTCGCTCCAAGTTGGCCCAGATAATCGACGGCCAGCCCGATGACGGCCGGGTCGTCCGAGAGTTTGCGTCCCTCCCCCAGCCGCTTGCGCAGCGCCGTGCCTGACGTCAGGCCCTCTGCGCAGCTGGGATGGAAGCGGCACACGCTTGGCTGATCGTCGTCGGGTCGCCTGATGAGGGGCAAGTGGCCGGCCTCCGGATGAATGACACCCATCATGCTCCGCCCGTTGATCGCCAGTCCCGCTCCGATCCCGGTGCCGACGGTCACATAGGCGACGCTTGGCAAACCCTCACCAGCGCCAATGGCCTGTTCGGCAACGGCGGCGGCATTGACGTCGCTGTCCACCACTACCGGGACGCCAAGCCGCGCTTCAAGATCCGCCCTCAGGTTGGCGCCGCTCCAGCCCGGCTTCGTCGTCGCGAGCACCAGGCCATAATCCGGTGACTCCGGGTCGATCATCAGGGGTCCGAAGGCGGCCATGCCGATCGCTGCGAGGCGGCCACCGTCGGAGTTTGATTCCAGGAATTCGGATAGATCGCGAAGCGCCTCATCGGACGAGCCAGTCGCCCAGCGCCCTTCCGCGACCACTTCCTTGCCGGTCGAGTCACAGATTCTGGCGAGCAGCTTGGTGCCGCCCGTTTCGATAGCTGCGATCAGTCGATTGCCCATTGATCCCAGTTCCTCTGCCTCGAGCTCACCATGTTCGACCTCAGGATATTTTTCCACGCCGTTGTGCAGCTCATGCAGACTGCCGGTCCGACAACCAACCTCCTCCGTTCCGGATCATTTTCGACGCTTTTGAAGGCAAGGCCGGGTTGCCGACATTTGCGTGGCCGCTAATCCGGTTGGCGCGATTGGGGGGAGGTTTTGCATGAATGTTGGACCTGGGCGTTTTCAGGCCCTGGTGGCGCGTGAGGACCGTAGAGCCGATACTCGAAAGCTGGCGCTCGATTGCATGCTGAGGGCGCTGCAATATCTGGATGAAAACCGAGAAATTTCGCCCGTCGTCGGATCTCACCTGCAATTGGCCGTCGACAGGCTATCGGCAGCAATGTCGAAAAGCTGACTGACTATCGCACGCTGCGATTTTGCGATCCGACCATTAACTGCGCAGCCACGAGCAGCAGGAAGGGCGTCATGAACAGACGGTGGCGCTCGCTGAATTCGAACCAGATGCCGAACAGCATTACCTGCGCAATGCACGCCCACAGCAGCCAGGCGATCGGTTGTCCCCGCAGGCGGTAGAGGCCGATGGAGGCCATCACGACCGCCCATAACTCAATCAATGTCGGCCCATAGCGGAGCAGGTTGAACTCTATGAGCCAGTGCCAGCGCTGCCCCTTGGCGAGGATCAGCTGGTCGATCGCCCAGTTGGAATAAAAGAAGCTTCGCGGAAATTTGATGAGGCACCGCAATAGGTAGCCGAGCGGATCGGCGAAGATGATCCGCCATGCTTCGGCCGCGGCCAAACCGGCTGCCTCCATCTCACCGGCGGCCCGCCAGCTTTCAAGCGGCGCCTGCCAGATAACCCCGCCGCCGGGCGAGGCGCCAACCCACAGAGCAAGGCCGCCGCTGGAGGTGAGCGGGACGAACTGGCCGAAAAGGAGGAAATTTCTGATCCACCACGGCATCATCACGACAAGTGCCGCGGTCGCGGCCGTCAGGCTGACCACCCACCAGCGCCGCCAGTTGACGAACTGGCGTGCCAAAACAAGGAACAGGATCGGGAGCAGCGTCAGGAGCCCAGGCTGAGTGAGAAGGAGAACACCGCCGCAGGTACCGCTTAGCGCGGCCCACCGAAGTCCTGGCCGCTTTGCCTGCTCCAGGAGAGCCACGATGACGCCCAACAAAAGCGCAACGATCAAGCCTTCCTTGTAAGCCAGCGGGCTCATGAAGGCGATCGACGGCCACAGGAGATAAGCCAGGGCGGCCAGCACGGCGGCTCGCGGCGCGCCCAGCAGATGCGCCAGGCGAACAAGCAACAACGCAGCGACGCAATCGACCAGCGTGTTGACGATGCACAAGGTCAAGGCGTTGAGGGGCGCAACCAGGCCGACGCCGGCCAGCAGAAGCGGCAGGACCGGCGGATACATGGCGGTGGGCACTGGAACGGTGCCACCCAGACGCGGCAGCGCGAGACCCTCCCCTGCCAGCAGGTTCTGAGCAAGCTTCAGATAGTTGCTGGGATCCCCATAGGGAGCCGTTCCCCACGCCAGCACCAAGGCGAACAGCCGAATCGATATGGCCAGCGCAATCAGACTC
>DASTVY010000243.1:0-2403 GCA_035758865.1 Sphingomicrobium sp.
GGCCGCGGAGAATGCGCCCGGCGTGAAGGCCGTAAACGATCACCTCGCCTGGGTCGATCCGATGTCCGGTATGGTGTTCGCCCCCGGAGACGAAGAGCCGGTGCAGGTGAAGGCTTCCTGATCTTACGCCGGATGCATATCTGCGGGCGTGGCCCGGTCATGTTGAAATAGCCGCGGCCGCGGCGAAGGGATGTATTGTTGTCGAAGCTCGACCTATCCGGAGAGGGAGCTTGTTCGTCGTCCGCGACGCAAGCAATGTCGCCCGAACGCGTAGGTCAGTGCGCCGGTGAGGCCCTTTCCTTGCGGCGGGACCAGCTGCCGACGAGCCACGGCTTTCCCGCCGTGAGCTCGATGCAGGACGTCGATCGAGCAGTGCGGGCAGGCATCGCCCGCCTGACTGCTGGGCTTGCGCCGAGCGCGCTTGCAGGCGCTTTTTTCGACTGGGCTGTGCATCTTGCGGCTTCGCCCGGTAAGCAACTGACGCTCGCAGGCGAAGCGATGAGCGCCGCGGCTGAAAACGTCGCATTTGCCTTGAACTGCAGCACCGGACGGCCAAGTAACCCCTGTCTGAACGCATTGCCGCAGGACAACCGCTTTCGCGCCGTCGAATGGCAGAGCTTTCCGTTCAACATCTATGCCCATTCGTTCCTGTCGATTGAACGCTGGTGGGAATCGGCGACGAGCGACGTCCGCGGGGTGAGCAAACAGCATGAGAGCGCCGTGACCTTCGCGGCGCGGCAAATCCTCGACACGGTGGCCCCGTCGAACTCGTTCTGGACCAATCCTGCGGTGCTGACTCGAACGTGGTCAGAAGGCGGGGCCAATCTTCTGCGTGGCGCTGCAAATCTCGCGCAAGATGTCGTGCGCGCGGCTGCCGGCCAAGCGCCAATCGCTTCGGAGCGATTCGAGGTCGGCAAGACAGTTGCAGTGACGCCCGGAAAGGTCGTCCATCGCACGCCGCTCGCAGAGGTCATTCAGTACTCTCCGGTAACGGATCGTGTGCGGCCTGAGCCGATCGTGATCGTTCCGGCCTGGATCATGAAATATTACATCCTCGATCTGTCGCCAGTGAATTCACTGGTAAAGTTTCTGACCGAGGCCGGTTTCACAGTATTCATGATCTCTTGGAAAAATCCTGGAGCGGAAGATCGAGGCGTCGGTCTTGACGACTACCGTAGTCAGGGCATCTTGCCCGCGCTCGAAGCAGCGACCGCCATTACCGGCGCGGAGCGCGTGCATGCCGTCGGTTATTGCCTCGGTGGAACTCTGCTGGCGATCGCAGCCGCCGCGATGGCCCGCGATCACGACCAGCGGCTGGCGAGCCTGAGCTTTCTTGCCGCGCAAGTCGACTTCACCGAAGCGGGCGAGTTGATGCTGTTCATCAATGAGAGCCAGGTCGCCTTTCTCGAGGACATGATGTGGGAGCGGGGCTATCTCGACGCAAAGCAGATGTCGGGGACGTTCCAACTCTTGCGCTCCAACGACCTGTTCTGGTCACGCCTGGTGCATGATTATTTGATGGGTCAGCGATCGACGCCGATCGATATCATGGCCTGGAATGCCGACACCACCCGGATGCCGTACCGGATGCATTCGGAATATCTGCGCGCCCTGTTCCTCAACAACGACCTTGCGGAAGGTCGCTTCCATGTCGGTGATCGACCGATCACTATCCATGATATTCGCATCCCGATATTCGCGGTCGGGACCGAAAAGGATCATGTCGCGCCCTGGCGCTCGGTGTTCAAATTTCACTTTCTCGCTGACGGCGACGTGACCTTCGTGCTGACCAACGGTGGGCACAATGCGGGGATCCTCTCCGAGCCGGGCCATCCGCAGCGCCATTTCCGGATTGCGCGACACCGGCACGGCAAGCCCTACATCGATCCCGAAACCTGGCTGGCGAGCAATTCGTCGAGGGAGGGATCCTGGTGGCCGTCCTGGAGTGCCTGGCTGGGCGAACGGTCGGGCGAGCCTGTCGCGCCGCCTCCGCTCGGCCGCCCGAACAGCAAATTCGCGCCGCTGGAGGATGCGCCCGGCCGGTACGTCCTGATGCCATGAGGCCATGCAGCGGGCCGATCCGCGCCGGCGGCGTCTCTTGATCTGGCTCAATGCAAGGCCGGAGGTGCGGTCTTTACTTCTTTCTCATGGCTGAGTTCGGCAGTTCGCAATTTACCTCGATGGCCTTCCTTTGGCCGGCCCTAATCGCCGAGTCCGCGAGTGAGTTCGCGTCGGCCGCCGCGCGGGAGTTTGTCAGCTTGGCGATGGGGCCGACGCAACCCGGCGCTCGTGAGCCGCGCTGGACGACGCGCAATCGCGTGGCGCTGGAGTTGCCCACGGTACGGCTTCGCGCCTTTTCGACGAATAGCGGGGGAGTGCCGACGCTTCTATGCGCACCCTTTG
>DASTVY010000344.1:0-3197 GCA_035758865.1 Sphingomicrobium sp.
AATTGCCGCCCATGCCGCCAGTTGCCGGGTGATGGTGCCTTGGCGTTGCTGTTCGAGCAGGGTGCTCAATTCGAACACGCTAGTGAGAATTTCCCTCAAACCGTCCACGCGCGCTTGAACTCGGCGGATGTGGTCCTGGACGTCGCGGAAATAATGGCGGGCCTCTGAATCGATGCAGGGCAGGTCCTGCCTCGCCAGCTTTTGCGCAACTTCGCCCATCGGGCCCAGGACGCGCTGGAAGCGGATCAATTCCCTGCGCACGGTGAAGATACGATTGACGTCTTGCCGACCCAGGAAGCCTGCAATCGCCTTTTCTTCCATCTTGAGCACCTCTTCCTCAAGGTCCTCGATCAGCGGGAGATAGCCGTCGACGATATAGTCGAGGATCGCGTGGAGCAGATAATCCACCCCATGCATCAACAGGCGCGGCGACTTCTCCAATTGTTCGCGTAGGGCGGTATGGGCGCGGGTCGAGCCGTGCCGGACGCTGATAATATGGCTGTGGCCGACGAAAATGGCCGTTTCTCCATAATCGATATGGTCGTCCATCAGGTGCGCGGTGCGGGCAACGACGAACAGCTGGTTGTCATAGACGTCGATCTTGGGGAGCTGGTTGGCCTTTAGGGCATCTTCCACGGCCAGGGGGTGAAGGCCGTAGTTGTTGGCGAGCGAGTGCATCTCCTGCTCGGTCGGATCGGCAATCCCGATCCAGACGAACTCGCTTTTGTCGTCGCGGCAGCCGATCCTTTCGTCGATTGAGATCTCGCGGATGCGATGTCCGTCGCGATAAAGGTAAGCAGCAACGACCGTCATGAATCGGCTTGTAAGGAGGGTGTGTTAAAGTGGCTAGCCTTGCTTCGGGTCGCAACTTCTCGAACATTAGGTTATTAACCATTTGTCAACCATTCGCGGAGCTAAGATGACGGCGGGGCAGGATCGAAGGAGACCAATGGTCAAGGTCATGAAACTGTTCGCATTCTTTGCCTTCACGGCGCTTGTGGCAGCCCAGCCCGCGGCTGCGGCCTCGACGCCGGAGCTTGCGCCGCTCGAGCAGCAGCTCGCGGCCCTGGTCGCCGTCCAGCCGACCGAACTTGGAATTGCGGCCTTCGACCTTCGCTCCAATTCCAGCGTCTGCATCAATTGCGAAGCGGCCTTTCCGATGGCCAGCACGGTCAAGATTGCCGTTGCTGCCGCCTATCTGTCGCAGGTTGATTTCGGCCGGCGCTCGCTGGACGATAGGATTCGCGGCCGAAGCGCGACCGACCTCATCGAGGCCATGCTGATCCACAGCGACAATATCGCAACCGATTATCTGATCCGTAATCTCGGCGGCCCCGATGAAATTGACAGCTGGCTGCGGTTTCACGGCCTCAGGGGAATAAGGGTCGATCGGACCATTGCCGAGCTTCTGAGCGCCAAGCGCGACCTCTGGGACGTTCGCGATTCAAGCACCCCGGTTGCGATGATCGAGTTGCTCAAGAAAATTGAGACAGGCAACGTGCTGAAGCCGACCAGCCACGCCTATCTTCTCAACCTGATGGGCCGTTGCATGACGGGCAAGAACCGCATTCGCGGCCTTCTTCCGACCAGCGTGCGGGTCGAGAACAAGACTGGCACCCTCAACGGGCTGACAAGCGATGTCGGCTACATCAGGATGCCGGATGGCCGGAAGATCGCCGTTGCTTTCTTCGCTCGTGGGGGCACCGGGCGGCCGCGCGCAATCGCGGAGGCCGCCCGGGCGATCTACTACGGTTTTGCCGCTATCCCCGCCTATCCGCGCTACGCCGCAGCCTCATCGGGCCAGCGAACCGCCAACTAGCGGTCCGCTGCGTAATCCACCCGATCAACTACTAAGCCTGCTGCACGGCGTCGGGATGCGCCATCATATGTTGCATGGCGAACCCATGATCCATTGGCAGGCTCATTTCGGCCATTCCGAACACCGCCGGAATTAGCGCGGCAGCCACATTGCCGCCCGATGCCTGCGCCGGCATTCCCGCATCCAGGATTGCGTCGACGGCTTCGTTCTGGCCACCGTCGGCCAGGGCTTGTGCAACGATCGCCAGCGCGGCGTTGGCTTCGCCCTCGGTTCCTGCCTCGCCGGCAAATGCCGCTTGGATCATCTCGGCTGATGGCAGCGCCACCATGGCCGGAGCAGGGAGATCTCCTGCGTGGTTCGCAACTGTCCCTTGCGAAAGCTCGGAAAGCTCCGCCGGCGCAAAGGACTGCTCCTGGATCAGCGAAAGCTCCGGCTGCGGCGCCGAACCATGGACCAAACTCGATTGCACCACGGTCGGAAGCGAAATCGACAGGTCGGCGTCGGTGAACGATTGGACGCCGGCGCTCTCGCCTGGCACCGAGAAAGTTGCCGCAGCGGTCGCCGGGACGAGCGAACCAACGCTCTGTCCGCCGTCATCTTCGCCGCCGTCGGATTGGCTTGCCGGGGCGGACGCAGCGAGCCCGGCCGCCGCAACAGCAGCGAGGAGCACCGCATTACTCCCGGAGGTAACGAGCGCCTTGGTAGTATCGTCGACCCGGTTTGCGGTTGCGAACACAGCGTCGGCCAGCACGCCGGTCGATCCGTCGGTTCGGGTGAATGAGCCGGTTCCGACGACGGTCACGTCTCCACCGGCGGCCGTATAGCTCTGCCCGTCCGAGCTCAGCGAGATGCTCGCGATGCTGTGCGCGGTCAGCGACTGCAATTCGCCGTCGTCGACTTGGCCGTCGCTGTCTGCGTCCTGCCAAACGCCGAAGTCGCCGAAGCCCTCGTCGGCAGAGGACAGCTGGCCGTCGCCGTTGCTGTCATAGCGCGCGAGGCCTTCAAGATCGCTGCCGCTGGTCGCAAAGACGATTTCGTCGGCGCTGATCTGGCCGTCATGGTTGCCGTCGCGGACCAGGATGCCGTCGTTCGCCGCAACCCATGCGGTCGCGACCGTGCCGCCGCCATAGTCGAACGCCGCACCCGTGTCGGTCGCCAGGAAGCTGACCTGCCCGTCGCCATCGAGGTCGAGGGCGATGGGGGGAGCGACTGCCGTGACGTTGACCGTTACCGCGACGCCACCCGAGAGATATTGGATCGCATAGGGACCGGCACCGGTGTTGACGTTGCCAACTAACGTCCAATTATCGCCCCCGCCATTTGTATCGATCTGGATTAGCCCGGTCGTAGTGACCCTCAAATAGCCTCCCGTAATTAC
>DASTVY010000390.1:0-9440 GCA_035758865.1 Sphingomicrobium sp.
CCGGCGCCCGTAATTGCGGAGGCGGAACGCCGCGGCTGGCGGATCAACAAGATCCTCAACACCCATTGGCATCCCGATCACACCGGCGGGAACCTGGCGATCAAGGAGGCGACCGGGGCGACCATCATCGGCCCGGCCGGCGAGAATGGCAGGGTGCCCGGCCTCGACCTGGCGATCAGCGAAGGCGATCGAATTTCGATCGGCGCCCACGAAGCGGAGACATGGGAAGTTCCGGGCCATACCATCGGCCACATCGCCTATATTTTCCATAACGACCATGTCGCGTTCGTCGGCGACACCATGTTCGCCATGGGCTGCGGCCGCCTGTTCGAAGGCAGCCCGAAGCAGATGCACCATTCGCTCGGCCGACTGGCCGGTCTCCCAAGCGACACGAAGCTCTTTTGCGCGCATGAATATACGCTCGCCAACGCCCGCTTCGCCGCCCACGCATTTCCCGAAAATGAGGAGATTGCCGACCGGCTCCGTCATATCGAGCGGGAACGGTCGCTCGCACGCTCGACCGTTCCTACCACTGTCGGAGAGGAACGCGCCACAAACCCCTTCCTGCTGGCCCGTGATGTCGAGCAATTCGCGGATTTGCGGGCAAAAAAGGATAATTTCCGGTAAGCCCAAGTTCAGGCTGATGCGTTATAGAGAAGATATAAACTCAAGGAGAGTCGCAATGAACCTCCGCACTTCGGTACTTACCGCCATCAGCGCCGCGGCAGTGATTGCGGGAACCGCCTCGGTCGTGGCCCAGCAGAGCTCAAATCCGGAAGCAACGCAGAAGCTTGCCAATGCGCTTGCCGGCCGGAGCCCCGGGCAACCGGCCAATTGCATCAATGAACGTTCGAAGATGCAGATTATCGACGACGGTACGATCATCTTCCGCGATCGCGATATCGTTTGGGTCCAGCGGCCGCACGGCGGATGCCACGGCCTTTCCAACGGCATGTCCCTGATCCGGGACTCATTCGGTACGACCCGGATCTGCTCGGGCGATATCAACCAGATCGTCGATGTTCGAACCGGCTTCGGCACCGGCGCCTGCACTTATGGTGAGTTTGTACCCTATCGAAAAATAGGTTGAACGGCGGGGCGCGAAGGAGAAGCGTCATGGTGAGGTCAATGCTGATCGGCGGCCTGTCTTGCGTGGCTTTGCTGGCTTCCTGTTCGACGACCCCCGCCGAAGTGACCCGCAGCCCCGAAGCGGCAAAGGAGCTTGCCGAAGCGCTTGCAGGCAGGGTCGCCGGGAAACCGGTCAATTGCATTCCGACCTACCGCGCCGACGATATGCAGATCATCGACGACTGGACCATCCTCTTCAAGGACGGCAGCACCATCTATGTGCAGAATCCGGAAGGCGGATGCCCGGGCATCGCAGCCCAGCGCAACGTGCTGATTTCCAGGCCAATGCCTTCGACCCAGCTGTGCAGCGGCGACATCCAGCAGTTGTTCGACCCGGTCACCAGGATCGGCGGCGGGGCGTGCGTCTTCAGCGACTTCGTGCCCTATACCAAGGCGAAGAGCTGATGCTGAGCAGGCTGCTCGCCTGCCCCCCGTATAGCTTGCGTACCTACTTCTTATAGAGGGCGTCGAGCCGCTCGCCATAATTGCTGCCGATGACGTGACGCCGGATCTTCATCGACGGCGTCAGCATTTCATTTTCAACTGAGAAGGGCTCGTCGGCCAGGATGAAGCGGCGCACCTTTTCGATGACGCTGACGTCGGCGTTGACCCGGTCGACGGCCTTGGACAGCGCCTTGTGCAGCGCCTCCGGATCGTCCCCGACCGATTTCATTTCTTCGGGGTCCGGGACGAGCAACGCAACCAGGTGCGGGCGGCGGTCGCCATAAACCATCGCCTGAAGGATTTCGGGCTGAAGGGTCAGCATTCCCTCGACGCGCTGCGGCGAAACATTGTCGCCCTTGTCGTTGACGATGATGTCCTTCTTGCGGTCGGTGATGACGATTCGGCCCTTCTGGTCGAGATGGCCGACGTCGCCGGTTGCAAGCCAGTTGCCGGCGCCGTCGCTGGCCCTCTGAAGCACCCGGTCGCTTTCGTCGGGATTATGCCAATAGCCCTTCATCACCAGCTCGCCGCGAACCATGATCTCGCCGTCCTCGGCGATTCGGACCTCGGTATTTTTCATCGGAGGGCCGACCGTCTCGGCCCGGATTCCGGCCTTGGGCCGGTTGCAGCTGATCACCGGCCCCGCCTCGGTCTGGCCGTAGCCCTGCAGCATCGGCAGGCCCATCGCCTGGAAGAACAGGCCGACATCGGGGTTGAGCGGGGCTCCGCCCGAAACCATGGCCTTCATTCGTCCGCCGAACTTGCGGCGCACCTTGCGCCTCAATGTGACAGCCAGGACGCCATCCATCGGCAGGTCCCACGGCACCGATCTCTTCTCGAACCGCTTGGTTTCGATCGAGAGCGCGCGACCCATGAGATAGGCCGGAAGGCCGCCGTCCTTTTCGATCTGCTTCATGATCTTGGCGCGGAGCATTTCGAACAGGCGCGGAACGACGACCATGATCGTCGGCTTCACCTCCTCGATATTGGCCGCCAGCTTTTCGAGGCTTTCGGCGTAGTAAATCTCGCCTCCAAGGGCGACCGGGAAATGCTGTCCGCCGGTATGCTCGTAGGCATGGCTTGCCGGCAGGAAAGACAGGAACACCTCCTCACCCCAGCCGAAGTCGGTGGCGATGATATCGATGCAGCCCTCCACATTGTGGAGGATCATCCCATGATGCTGCATGACCCCGCGCGGTGCCCCGCCAGTGCCGCTTGTATAGATAAGGCAGGCGAGGTCGTCGCGCTTGACGCTGGCCATCCGGCCTTCGAGCTCGCCGACATCCGAAGGACCGGAGACGAGTTCGGCCCAGTGATGGAATTGCGCAACGTCCTGCGACTGGCCGGTAATGATGTCGTCGATCGAGATGATGTGGTGGCATTCGGACGCGAACATCACCGCTGGAACCAGGGTGCGCGCCAGTTTCTGGGTCGAGACGATCACCGCGCTGGCGCCCGAATTGGCCAGAATGTGCTGATGGTCGCGCGTGGTGTTGGTCGTATAGGTCGGAACCGTAATGCATCCGGCTGCCATGATTCCCAGGTCGGCGATCAGCCATTCGGGGCGGTTTTCGCTGACCAGCATGACCCGGTCCCCCGGTTTCAGGCCGAGCCGCTTCAGGCTGGCGGCCATCGCCGCCACCTGCCGTGCTGCTTCATTGTAGCTGATCGACTGCCAGCTGCCGTCGCGCTTGCTCCACAGGAACGGCTTTTCGCCCAGTTCTCGGACCCGGGTCAGGAACATCGTGACCAGGTTGGGGAAATGCTCGAGCTGGGTTCTGGCCACGCTAATCCTCCTTTAGCGCCTCTTCCGGGCGCTTCGAGCCGCTGTTTAGCCGATTGAGCGCCGCATGCCAGCTTGCCGCAATGGACAGGGGCGGATGCGCTAGCCTAAGCCCCCGCCGCATGACCCTGCTCCGTCTGTTGTTGCTTCCGCTGATTCTGTTGAGCGGATCCTGTGCCAGCGTTTCGGCATCTGCCCCGTCAGTGCCAAAGGCGCAGGCTTTTGTCATTGCCGCAAACCCATTGGCGGCCCGGGCCGGCATGGAGGTGCTGGAGCGCGGCGGAAGCGCAGTCGACGCCGCCATTGCGGTGCAAGCGATGCTGTCGCTGGTAGAGCCGCAGAGTTCGGGAATGGGTGGCGGGGCCTTTCTCGATTTTTACGATGCGAAGACGCGTCAGGTAATGGTCTACGACGGCCGCGAAACCGCGCCCGCGCAAGCGACTCCCGGCATGTTTCTGGACCAGGACGGAAAGCCACTTCCGTTCGATCGGGCGGTGCTCAGCGGGCGGGCGACGGGCGTGCCCGGGGCCGTGGCAATGCTCGCGCTGGCCCACCGCGAACACGGCAAGCTGGAATGGCGAACCTTGTTCGGTTCCGCCGAGCGGACCGCCGACGAAGGGTTCATCGTCAGCCCGAGATTGGGACGCCTGCTGGCCGGCGATTATGCGGAGAACAGCGCACCCGATGTTGTTGCCTATTTCCGCACCGCGGAGGGTCGTCGGATGGTCGCCGGCGACCGGCTGAAGAACCCTGGTTACGCCGCTTTCCTGCGCCGGCTTGCGGCCCAGGGTCCGGCGGCGATGTATAGCGGGGAAACCGCGGCCCGGATCGTAGCGCGCACCCGGTCCGCCCCACTTGGCGGATCGATGACCATGGCCGACCTCGCCAATTATCGCCCGATCAAGCGGCAACCGTTGTGCAAGCCGGTTCGAGTCTATGTCGCCTGCGTTCCACCGCCGCCGTCGAGCGGCGCCGGATTGCTGCAGCTGATGATGATCCTTGAAGGGACCGACATCGCGACGCGTGGGCCTGGCGATCCGCAGGCCTGGTTCCTGTTCGCGGAAGGCAGCCGCATCATGTACGCCGACCGCGATCGCTATATCGCAGATCCGGCGTTCGTGAAGGTGCCGGTCGAAGGCATGCTCGATCCTGCCTACATCGCGTCACGGCGGCGACTGATCGGGCCCACCGCAGGCCCGGCTCCGCAAGCAGGACAGCCCGAGTTGGCGCCGCTGATGGCGGCCGATCGAACGAAAGAACCCGCCGGCACGTCTCATTTCATTGTCCGGGATGCCGCCGGAAATGTCGTTTCAATGACGACCACTGTCGAATCCATCTTCGGAAGCGGACGGATGGTCGACGGCTTCTTCCTCAACAACCAGATGACCGATTTTTCGTTTGCGCCCACCGACGAAGCCGGGCGGCCCATGGCCAATGCCGTGGCTCCGGGCAAGAGACCGCGGTCGTCGATGACGCCGATGATCCTGCTTACGAATGACCGGCAGTTTGCGGGAGCGATCGGATCGGCGGGCGGAAATGCGATCCTCGCCTATGTCGGCAAGTCGCTGGTCGCGGCAATCGACTGGAAGATGCCGATGCAGGAAGCGCTGGCCGCGCCCAACCTCGTCGCGCGCGGTTCGCGATTCAACGGCGAGGTGACGAAATTCAGCCCCGAATTGCTGGCCGCACTGCAAGCCAAGGGCATCGATTTGAAACCGGGCCAGGGCGAGGACAGCGGAGTCCATGGCGTGCTGATGCGGGATGGCCGGGTCGACGGCGGCTACGATCCCCGCCGTGAAGGTGTCGTGCTTCTTCTACGCCCATGATCGTCATTGCGAGAAGCCGAGGGCGACGCGGCAATCCAGCCTGGATAGCTTCGCTTCGCTCGCAATGACGGCTAACTTCTCTCCGTACCCACCGCGTCGCCGATATTGGACATGCCTTCCTGGCTCAGCCGCCTGGCAAGGCCCTTTGCGATCCGCATCCCAATGCCCGGTCCTTCGTAAACCATTGCCGAATAGAGCTGCACCAGGCTGGCCCCTGCCCTGATCCGTTCCCAGGCGTCGTCTGCATTTGCGATCCCACCGACGCCAATGAGCGGAATTTCGCCGCCGCTGGCAGACCGGAATTGCCGCAACGCTTCCAGCGCGAGGCTCTTCAACGGGACACCGGACAGTCCGCCGGCTTCCGATGCGTGTCGTGACTTGAGCGGCGGCCGTGAAACGGTGGTGTTGGCGACGATCAGAGCGTCTATCCGATGATCGAGCGCCGACCGAACGATCCGTTCCGGATCGCCCTCGCCAAGATCAGGTGCGACCTTGAGAAAGATTGGCTTTCCCGCATGTGCTTCCTGCACTGCGGAGAGAAGCTCGTCCAATGCTCCCCGATCCTGCAGGCCACGCAGCCCGGGTGTATTCGGCGAGCTGATGTTGACCGTCAGGTAGCGCGCCACCGGGCCCATCCTGCGGATACCCTCGACATAGTCCGCAATCCGATCGACGCTGTCCTTGTTGGCACCGACGTTGACGCCGATCACGCCATGAACGCGTGTAAGTCGACGGAGCCGATCGAACGCAGCCTCCTGTCCGGCATTGTTGAATCCCATCCGGTTGATCACCGCCCTGTCCTCGGCGAGGCGGAATAATCTCGGTTTGGGATTGCCGTTCTGCGGCCTGGGCGTGACGGTGCCGATTTCGACGAAACCGAATCCTGCGCCAAGCATCGCCTCGGCGACTTCCGCATCCTTGTCGAAACCGGCGGCAAGGCCGACGGGTGATCGAAAGTCTATCCCAGCCACGGTCGTTCGGAGCGATTCCGGAAAACGGCGCGGGGGAAGACGATGGGCAAACTTCAACGCAGCGATTGCCGCGCCATGAGCCGTCTCGGCATCGAGCGCGAAGGCAAAGGGTCGAAGAAGTTTGTAAAGCAATCGCCGCCCGCCGTTGATAGAATTAATGTCGCCCCGGCCTTGAGCCTGGGTCTTCCTGCCTTCAAGAGTAAGGTGGATGCCGGATCAAGTCCGGCATGGCGAATTAAAATAGGGGATGTCGACCGTGAACCGCTTCATTTTGCTTGCCTCGTCGGCGCTGCTCGCAGCAGTCCCGCTTTCCGCGCAAGTCGCGCCGCCTTCCGCTGCTCCTGCAGCGGCCATCGATCAGGCCGCGGCGCTGAAGCAGTTTTTTGAGGATTATGACAAGGCAGAGCTTGCGCTGTCGCCAATGAGCAAGAGCTACCGTGCGATCAAGGACCAGGACTACGGCAAGCTCAATGAGTTCACGGACGCGGCTGCTATCCGCAATCATGAGCTGGATCAGCGCACGGTCGAAGAAATGGCGCGCCGGTTCGACCGATCCAAACTTTCGGCGGAAGACCAGCTGAGCTACGACCTGCTGCTGTACCGCAACAAGCGTGCGGACAGCGTTTTCCCGTATCGCCGCTATCTCTACGTCTTCGATCAGATGAACGGCGCGCAGGCCGACGTTCCGGCCTTCCTCATCAACATCCACAATGTGGAAAGCGAGCAGGATGCGCGCGATTATATCAGTCGCATCCGTGCTACGGCCGCCTATCTTGACCAGGCGATTGCCGAATCCAAGGAACGTGAGAAGCTCGGCAACCTGCCGCCGAAGTGGGTTTTCCCGCAGGTCATCGAACAATCGCAGAACCTGATCAAAGGCGCGCCGTTCGACACTGGGCCCGACAATGATGTGTTCGCCGATTTCAAGACCAAGGTCGGCAAGCTCAACATCCCGCAGGCGTCGAAGGACGCGCTGATCGCTGATGCCAGCAAGGCGCTGACCGATGCGATGGGTCCTGCCTATCAGCGGGTGATCGCGACCCTGACCGATCAGCAGGCGCGCGCCGGAAGCGACGACGGGATCTGGCGCTTCTCGAACGGTGCCGAAATGTATCGGACCCTGCTCCGCTATTACACCACGACCGACCTTACCCCCGATCAGGTGCACGATCTGGGGCTGGCCCAGGTGGCGCGAATCCACGGCGAGATGGAAGCGATCAAGAACAAGGTCGGCTTCAAGGGGACTCTGCAGCAATTCTTCGCGCACATCCGCGACGGCAAGGAATTCTATTATCCCAACACGCCGGCCGGCAGGCAGACGTACCTTGATGAATCGAAGAAGACTCAGGCCCAGGTCGCCGCGCAGCTGCCGCGCTTTTTCGGGCGGCTGCCCAAGACCGAGCTGCTGATCAAGCCGGTCGAGCCTTTTCGCGAAAAATCGGCCGGCAAGGCCTTCTACAATGACCCGCCACCCGACGGCTCACGTCCCGGCATCTATTATGTGAACCTGTACAATATGGCGGACATGCCCTCGATCGAGGCCGAGGTGCTGTTCTGCCACGAGGGTATCCCGGGCCATCACCTGCAAGGCGCGCTGCTGAGCGAGCTCCCCAAGGGCGCCGTCCCGCCCTTCCGCCAGTTCAGCGGCTATAATGCCACCGACGAAGGCTGGGGCCTCTATGCCGAGAAGCTGTGCAAGGAGATGGGCCTTTACCAGGACCCGTATCGCGACTTTGGCCGCCTTCAGCTGGAGCTTCACCGAGCGATCCGGCTGGTCGTCGACAGCGGCATCCATCACAAGCGCTGGAGCCGCGAGCAGGCGATCAAATATGTCGAAGACAATAGCGCCGACGCCAAGGGCGGCATCGTCAAGGCGATCGAGCGCTACGTCGTCTATCCGGGCCAGGCGACGGCCTATATGGTCGGCAAGCTGAAGATCGAGGAGCTTAGGGCCAAGGCCAAGGCGGAGCTCGGCGCCAAATATGACGATCGAGGCTTCCACGACACCATCCTGCTCGCCGGATCCATGCCCCTGGGCATGCTGGAGACGCGGGTCGAGGAGTGGATCGCCAAGGTGAAGGCAAGCTAGCCAGCAGGTCTCTTTCCGAGACGGGGAGGGTGAGTCTGGTTGTTTTTCGCCACGCAAAGGCCTAAATCGGACTGGAAAGCTCCGATTAGCCATGCGACTCACCCATCTTGCCGATTATGCGGTCGTTCTGATGACCGCCGCCGCTCGTCGCGAGCCATGCGCACGGCTGTCGGCGACCGATCTTTCGCAGGACACCGGAGTCCCTCTCCCGACCACCCAGAAGCTGATGCAGCAGCTCGCCGCCGGCGGCCTGCTGGTCGGTCAGCGCGGCGCCGGCGGCGGCTATGCACTGGCCCGGCCGGTCGAGGAGATCAGCCTGGCCGACATAGTCGAGGCGGTCGAAGGCCCCTTCGCCATGACTGTATGCAGCGAAGGCCGCACCGATTGCGCGCTTGACGCCCATTGCCGCGTCAAGCCGCACATGGGAATCGTCGGCGACAAGGTGCGCGGGGCGCTGGGCGCGGTTTCGCTCCAGGAGCTGGCGTCGTGAATGAAGCCGTCAAGAACCAGGAAATCCGCGAGAAAATCGCGCAGGATTATGAGTGGGGCTTCGTCTCCGACGTCGAACAGGAGTTCGCGCCAAAGGGTCTCAATGAGGACACGGTCCGCTTCATCTCGGGCAAGAAGGGCGAACCCGAGTGGATGCTCGAATGGCGGCTCAAGGCCTATCGCGCCTGGCTGGAGATGGAGGAGGTCGACTGGGCCAAGCTGACCATCCCCGAGATCGATTACCAGGATGCCTATTATTACGCCGAGCCCAAGCAACGGCCGAAGCTGGCGTCGCTCGACGAGCTCGATCCGGAAATCCGCCGCACCTATGAGAAGCTCGGCATCCCGATCGAGGAGCAGAAGGTGCTCGCCGGGGTCGAAGGTGCCCGGAAGGTGGCGGTCGACGCGGTGTTCGACAGCGTCAGCGTCGCCACGACTTTCCGCGAGGAGCTGAAGGCCGCCGGCGTCATCTTCCTCTCGATCAGCGAAGCGATCCGCGAATATCCGGACCTGATCAAGAAATACCTCGGCAGTGTCGTGCCGCAGCGCGATAATTATTTCGCGTGCCTCAACAGCGCGGTCTTTTCCGACGGCACCTTCGTCTACGTGCCCGAGGGCGTGCGCTGCCCGATGGAGCTCTCCACCTATTTCCGGATCAATGCCGCCAATACCGGCCAGTTCGAGCGCACCCTGATCGTCGCCGACAAGGG
>DASTVY010000013.1:0-14244 GCA_035758865.1 Sphingomicrobium sp.
ATTGGAGCGGAACAGCGTGAGCGCTCCTGCCCCGTCATTGGGATCGGTTTTCGCGACCTGGCGGGCCAAATGGATTGTAGCGGGCAGCAATGCGAGCAGGGCCAGCCAGTCCGGCTTCACCTTCCAGATCGCGGCTGACCAACCGGTGAGCGCGAGGGCATAGCAAATGGCGACCCCAAGCCGAGCTCGATTGCCGAGCGCTCTCGCGCTCGACTTCACGCCGACCAGCTCGTCGTCCTCGATGTCCTGGATGGCGTAGAGCGTGTCGTAACCGATCACCCAGAAGATGCTTCCGATCCACAGCAGTAACGCCGGTATCGTGAATTCACCTGTCACCGCCGGCCAGCCGACCAGCGCGCCCCAGCTGAACACCAGCCCTAGCCAGGCCTGTGGCCACCAGGTGATCCGCTTCATGAAGGGATAGACGGCGACTGGAAAAACGCTGAGCAGCGCCACGCCCTGAGCGACGCGCGGCAGCTGGAGCAGAACGACGAGCCCAAGCAGCGAAAGCCCGATAGCTAGCGCCCAAGCCGCCTCGAGCGAAACTCGGCCCGACGCCAGCGGCCGAAGCCGCGTCCGCTCGACCTGGCGATCGAGCTCGCGGTCCACAATGTCGTTATAGACGCATCCCGCTGAGCGCATCGCGAAGGCGCCAAGCAGGAGCCATAGGAACAGCAGCCACTCTCCCCGCACTCCGGCCAGAGCAACGCTCCACGCGCACGGCCAATAGAGCAGCCAGGTCCCGATCGGCCGATCGAGCCGCATCAGCGAAGCATAGGGCCGCATCGCCTTCGGCAGTCCGCCGATCAGCCCGGTACGCTCGCTATCGGGGACGAGGTCTGGATTTGAATGTGTACTCACATCCGGGAACCGCTCACGCCGCCTCGGCGCGGTCGAGCCAATTGACCAGCGCCGCAAGCGAAGGAAGCTCGACGAAGCGCGGATTGTCGCTGGGCGGCGGCCGCTGCTCATGGCTCCAACCGAGCGGCTGGGGAATATAGGCGGCCCAGGCCCCCGCCTCGAGCGCGGGGAAAATATCGCTGCGCATCGAATCCCCGGCCATCAGGGCGTTTCCGGGTTCGACGTTGTTGCGAGCAAAAATGCCGGCGAAAGTGGCGGCCTTCTTGTCGCTGACGATCTCGATGCCCGCGAACAGGTCACCGAGGCCGGAGGCGGCGAGCTTGGCCTCCTGGTGGAAGAGGTCGCCCTTGGTCACCAGCACCAGCTGCGCCCGCTCGGCTAGCGCCTGAAGCGTCTCCTCCACGCCTTCGAACAGCTCGACCGGGTGGGCGTGAAGTGACTTTCCCGCTTCGAGGATGTCACGGATGACGGTTGCCGGCACGGTGTCGCCGCCGAGCTCCAGCGCGGTTTCGATCATTGACAGGGTGAAGGCCTTCGCCCCGTAGCCGTAGAGCTTGAGGTTGCGAATCTCGCAGGCCTCCAGCGACGAGCGGGCGATGCCGGCGTCGGCGAACGGCTCCAGCATCTGCACCAGCGCGTCCTGCGTCGCGTGAAAAAAGCGCATGTTGTGCCAGAGCGTGTCGTCGGCATCGAGGCAGATAAGTTCGATGGGCATGAGCTCCGTCTAACCGTTCGGCCCGAGCACAGTCGAGGGGCTGGACCATATAAGACTCGTGGCCTTGATGAATTTCACGCGGTCGCCTGACGCCTGCCGAACATCGCGCGACCTTTGGCCCAACTCTTGGCCAGGCCGCGCTTGGCGATCGGGTCGAGCATCTCTTCAGGTCTTTCGGGGTCGAGCAGCTCGTTGGCGGCAATGAACTCCTTTGTCGCGCCGAGCGTCTCCATGTCCAGCAGCTCCAGTGTCTTGCCTTCGCCGCGCAGCGCTTCAATGGCGTCGACCATCGACGATTCCTGCCCCTCGGCCTCAGCAAATTGCATTTCGCTGCAACCCAGGTGCTCCGCCAGCAGCCGGTGCCGGAGTGCCGCGATGGTCGGTCCGGTTTGGCGATTCGCTGGCAGTGCCGCGTCGATGGTCATGTCGCACTCGCTGTCGAGGCCCATGCTGCGGTTGTTGAGGTTGGATGAACCGACGCGGAGCAGCCGGTCGTCGACGATCGCGATCTTGGCGTGGACGTAAATGTCGTCGCCGCCCTTGGTAACCGGCACGTAAATCCGGAAGCGGTTTCCTGGATCCTTGTGCCCGATCGCCGCCATCAACTTGAGCCGCGCCGCGTCCATCGCTGCCTGCTCGAGCCAGCCTTCGGCGGTGCGCGGCATCACCAGCACGATCTCGGGCGGGTTCGGCTCCTCCATCCGCGCGGCGATCGCTGCGGCGATCTTCCCCGAGGTGAAATATTGATTTTCGAAATAGATGAAGCGGCGGGCCGCGGCGATCATGTCAAGGTAGAGCGCCTCGATTTCGCGGATCTCCTCGGTGTCCCGATAAGCGGCATGCGTGCGGGAAATGGCGACCTCGACATCTTCGAACATGGCCGGCAATTCGTCGGGCCAATCGCAGTCGCAGGGTTCGATCGGGGCGAGATCTTCATCCGTCGCATTTTTCCATCGCTCTCGACCAAGTTCCGAAAGGTCTGCGGCGACCGGTCCCTGCATCAACATGGTGGCATCGTGCCAAGGGCAGTATGGCTTTCCGTCGGGGCCGGTCCGATGCGGGTCGTGGTCGCAATGATCGCTGCGGTCCCAGCGGTGGGTGGAAATATCGATCCCGCCGCACGCCGCCAGGGAGTCGTCAATGACCACGATCTTCTGGTGGTGACTGCAGCCCGGGGGGTGGGCGCTGTCGAACCGCATCTCGATGCTGTCCGTCCGCCACCAGCGATAGAGCCACAGCACGGCGGCCGGACGGAAAAACTGCTTCAGCGCTCCGAAATTCCATTTGAGGATATCGATTTCACGCGCACCCCGCTCACGCGTCAGCCGCAGGAAGAAATGCCCAAGCGTCTCCCCCTTGCCGCGCTCGTCAGGCTCTAAAGCGATCCGGGTGTCGAAGTCCCACCCGATGATGAGAATGCGACGCCGGGCGCCGGCCATCGCCTGGCCGATGAAATGATAATAGTCCGCGGCGTCGACGATTACCGTGGCGCAATCTGCGCGAGAAATGCGCCAGCAGTTGCGACCCGCGGCCACGATGGGCTTGATGTCATCGGCCATTGGCGGCTCTTTGTTGCAAGGGCGTCACGAACGCCAGAAAGCTTGACGGTGACGCGCGTTCCCGCTGCGGCTACCAATTCCGGCATGCCCGCTACTCCCGCCTGGCCGCCGAGAAGCCTGCCGCGCCTCTATGTCGAGACGCCCGTGGCAGCCGGCGCGCGCGTCGAGCTGGATTCGGCCCAGGCTAATTATCTCGGCAATGTCATGCGCATGAAGGAAGGCGACCGGGTGCTCGTTTTCGACGGCATGTCGGGCGAATGGCTCGCCGAGGTGGCAGAGGCAGGCAGGAAGCGAATGGCCTTGGCAGTCGTCGAGCCGACCCGGCCGCAGGAACTTGTGCCCGACCTGTGGCTCGCCTTCGCACCGGTCAAGAAGGGCAAGGTCGACTGGCTGGTCGAAAAATCGGTCGAGCTCGGCATTGCCAGGATGCTTCCGGTCATCACACAGCGAACGATCGTCGACAAATTGAACCTCGACCGGATGCGCGCGCACATCATCGAAGCCGCCGAGCAATGCGGCCGGACGGTGCTTGCGGATATCGACGAGCCGGTCAGGCTCGATGCCTATTTGGGACAGCGTGATGGGCAGCGGACGCTCTATTTCGCCGACGAAACCGGCGGGGAGCCGGCCGCGAGCGCCTTTGGCCCCGGCCCTGCGGTGATCCTGACCGGCCCCGAGGGCGGTTTTGCTCCAGAGGAAGCGGCGGCGATCCGTGCCAGCCCGAATTCGAAGGCCATCAGCCTCGGGCCCCGGATTCTCCGCGCCGAAACCGCGGCCCTGGCTGCAATCGCGGCCTGGATGACCGTCGCCGGCGATTGGCGATAAACGAACCTATCGAGCCCATAAGCAGGAAGTACTGGCGCGGATTCCCGTGCCCCGCTAAGCGCCGCCGCAATGACAACGCGCACCGACCTATCGGCGAGCCCGCCGATCGAAAGCCGCGACGACCTGCTTTCCGTTTTCGCGGGCGGTGAGAAGCCGCGCGAGGCGTGGCGGATCGGTACGGAACATGAGAAATTCGTCTATCGGCTGAGCGATCATCGCGCGCCAAGCTGGGAAGAGCCGGGCGGTATCCGCGATCTGCTGCAGGGGCTGACCGAGTTCGGCTGGCTGCCGGTGGAGGAAGGCGGCAAGGTCATTGCGCTGACCGGAGCCGACGGGACGATCAGCCTTGAGCCGGCGGGCCAGCTTGAGCTGTCGGGCGCTCCGCTTCGCGACCTTCACGAAAGCTGCGCCGAAAGCGGCCGCCACCTCCAGCAGGTGAAGGCGGTCGGCGACCGGCTGGGCCTGGGCTTCCTTGGACTTGGCATGTGGCCCGACAAGGCGCGGTCCGACCTGCCGATCATGCCCAAGGGCCGTTATGGGATCATGCTTGGGCACATGCCAAAGGTCGGCAACCTCGGCCTCGACATGATGCTCCGGACATGTACCATACAGGTTAATCTGGATTATAATTCTGAACCCGATATGGTGAAGAAGTTTCGGGTCGGACTGGCGCTCCAGCCGGTTGCGACGGCACTGTTCGCCAATTCGCCGTTCACCGAAGGCAAGCCTAACGGATACAAGAGCTTCCGCAGCCATATCTGGGAAGATACCGACCCGTCGCGCACCGGCATGCTGCCGTTCGTGTTCGACGACGGCTTCGGTTACGAGCGCTACTGTGACTATGCGCTCGATGTGCCGATGTATTTCGTGTTCCGCGACGGCGAATATATCGACGTGGCCGGTCAAAGCTTCCGCGACTTCCTCGACGGCAGGCTTCCGGCACTTCGGGGCGAAAAGCCGACCATCGCCGACTGGACCGATCATCTGTCGACCGCCTTCCCTGAGGTGCGGTTGAAAAGCTTCCTGGAAATGCGCGGCGCCGACGGCGGCCGCTGGGGCCGGATCTGCGCCCTACCCGCGCTATGGGTCGGCCTGCTCTATTCGGACAGCGCTTTGAATGCGGCCTGGGACCTGTGCAAGCATTGGTCGATCGACGAGCGTGAGGAACTTCGCCATGCGGTCCCACGGCTGGCGCTCGACGCGACCGTGCCGGGCGGTGGCACGGTGCGCGACCTTTCAAAACAGGTTCTGGAAATTGCCGCACATGGCCTGACCGAGCGCGCCAGGCTCAATCCGGCGGGCGACAATGAGAGCGGCTTCCTCGATCCGCTTCGCGACGTAGTTGCGAGCGGCAAGACATTCGCTGACCGGCTGCTCGACCGATACCATGGCGAGTGGCAGGGCGATGTCTCCCACGTCTATGAGGAATTCAGCTTCTAGCCGCTGTGACGAATCCGCCGCAGTAATCCGTGAAATTGTCACGTAACGGTCCCGTCACATTGACTCACTTGTAAGCGCACGTAGAGGCATTGAACGCATCGGGGCGGGGCGCTTGAAGTAAGGCCGCGCCCATTGGCCTTTTCAAGAAAGACGACGATGCGCCGCACCACCAAGACCTCGCTCATCGCGCTGGCAACCGCCTGCGCATTCGCCGCCACGCCGGCCTTCGCCCAGGCAACCGGCGACACCGATACTCCGGCCGATGACGCCACCCAGCCGGTGGCCGAACCCAGCGAAGGCGTTGCCGACATTGTCGTGACCGCCACCCGGCGTAGCGAGAATCTGCAGGACATTGCGCTTTCGGTGGCGACGGTCAGCGACGAAACGCTGGCGGTGATCAACGCGGGCGGCGCCGACATCCGCGGCCTGTCGGGACGAGTTCCAAGCCTCAACATCGAAAGCTCGTTCGGTCGCACCTTCCCGCGATTCTACATCCGCGGCCTCGGCAACACCGACTTCGACCTTAACGCGTCGCAGCCAGTCAGCCTCATCTATGACGACGTCGTCCTGGAAAATCCGATCCTAAAGGGCTTCCCGGCATTCGACGTTGATCGGGTCGAGGTTCTGCGCGGGCCTCAGGGCACATTGTTCGGCCGAAACACCCCGGCCGGCATCGTCAAGTTCGATACGGTGAGGCCTGACGTCGACAACCGCAATTATATGCGGGTCAGCTTCGGCAGCTATTCGACGATCAATGCCGAAGGCGCGGTCGGCGGCCAGCTCAGCGACACCATCTCGCTCCGCTTGTCCACCATCTGGCAGCACCGCAACGACTGGATCGACAACCTCAACGCCTTGGATCCGGGAAGCAACGACCTCGAAGGCTATGACGACGCCGCGATCCGCGCCCAGTTGCAATTCGACCCGAACGAGCAGCTCAGCATCCGCCTGGTCGGGCAGATGCGCCATCTTGACGGCGATGCCCGAATTTTCCGCGCCAACCTGTTCCAGACCGGCTCGAATGATCTCGTGGGCCTCGATGGCGGCGATTTCGACCGCGACGAAGTCCAGACCAACGGCCTCAATTTCCAGAAGCTCAGGACCCAGAACCTCGCCGGAACGATCGAATATGACTTCGGGCCAGTCACTCTCTATTCGGTGACCAGCTATTGGCACGGCACACTGGAAAGCCGGGGCGATATCGATGGCGGCGACGAGAACGGACCGGGGTTCATCCCATTCCAGGCCCAGAGCCAGGACAATATCCCCGACCTCGATCAGTTTACCCAGGAAGTTCGCGTCGCGTCGAACAACGTCGGCGGGCTCGGCTACCAGGCCGGGGTCTTCTATTTCAACGAAGATCTCGACGTCGAAACCTTCGACTTCCCCAGCCCGATTTCAAAGACCCCGTCGGCGATCGTCTTGCAGCATCAGGACAGCGAGGCGTGGGGCATCTTCGGATCGGTCAACTATGCGTTCGACTTCGGAACGACGCTGCAGGCGGGCGCGCGCTGGAATCATGACGACAAGGAGCTTGATGCAGCGCGCCCAGTCGACGAGCGCTTCCTTGAAGTAGCCCCCGGCGTCATTATCCCATTATTCGGAGGCCCGATCGATCCCATTACCATCGAGGCGGATGACGGCGTCCTGACCTGGGACGTCAGCGCGATCCATGAAATAAATCCGGACATCAACATCTATGCGCGCGTCGCCAAGGGCTATCGCGCTCCGTCCCTGCAGGGACGAATGCTGTTCGATCGCGATCCCTCGATCGCCGACAGCGAAACGACCATGTCTTACGAAGCCGGCATCAAGACGGTGCTGTTCGACCGCCGGCTGCGGTTCAACCTCACCGGCTATTACTTCAAGACCAAGGACCTGCAGTTGTCGGCGGTCGGCGGCGGCACCAATGCCAACCTGTTGCTCAATGCCGATGCCGTGAAGGGTAGCGGCTTCGAAGCGGAGCTGGAGGCACGCCCGGTGACTGGCCTCTCGCTGACTGCAGGCCTCAGCTACAACAAAGCCAAGATCCATGACGATGACCTCAAAGTCGAGGTTTGCGGCGCGCCTTGCACCGTACTAGATCCGATCGCTGAAGATGCCGTACCGCCGTTCCAGCCTGCGCTCGTCTTCATCGACGGCAACCAGCTGCCGCAGGCGCCGAAGTGGACCTTCAACTTCACCGCTGGCTACGAGCACCCGGTTGGACCGGGGGCAATCTATGTCTTCACCGACTGGTATCACCGCTCGAAGATCAACTTCTTCCTGTATGAATCGGTCGAGTTCAGCGACGACCAGCTATGGGAAGGCGGTCTCCGCATCGGCTACAAGACCGAACGCTATGACGTTGCCGGCTTCGTCCGTAACATCACCAACGACGAGAGCGCGGTCAGCGGCATCGATTTCAACAACCTCACCGGCATGGTCAACGAACCGCGCATCTGGGGCGTTGAACTCGGCGTTAAATTCTAAATGATCGCCAAGGGGCGGCGGGTGCGTTACGGCAGCCGCCGCCCTTATCATGTCCGGAGAATGTGATGACCGAGCGCCGCACCCTCTATCCCGAGATCCAGCCCTATGACTCCGGCATGCTGGACGTCGGCGACGGTCACCAGCTCTATTGGGAACGGTGCGGCACTCCTAGCGGCAAGCCGGCGGTCTTCCTTCATGGCGGACCGGGCGCCGGGATCAGCCCCAATCATCGCCGGCAGTTCGACCCGGCCAGATATGACGTGCTGCTGTTCGACCAGCGCGGTGCCGGAAAGTCGACGCCTCATGCGAACCTGGAGGCCAACACCACCTGGCACCTCGTCGACGACATCGAACGACTGCGTGCGATGTGCGGCGTCGAAAAGTGGATGGTATTCGGCGGAAGCTGGGGCTCAACGCTCAGCCTTGCCTATGCCCAGGCCCACCCCGAACGGGTCACCGAGTTGGTACTGCGTGGCATATTCCTGTTCGGCCAAAGCGAGCTCGACTGGCTGTACCGCTACGGCGCCTCGGAGCTTTATCCGGACGGCTGGGACGAGTTTCTCGATCCCGTACCGCAGGAAGAACGCGGCGACCTGGTCGGTGCTTATCGGCGGCTGCTGACCGGCGACGACCAGCAGCTTCAGCTTCGCGCCGCCAAGGCGTGGAGCAAGTGGGAGGGATTGACCGTCACCCTTCTGCCCGATGCCGAAATGCTGGCCGAGTTCACCGAGGATCATCACGCGATCGCCATCGCGCGCATCGAAAACCACTACATGCTTCATCGGGGCTGGCTGGAGGAAGGCCAGCTTCTGCGCGGAGCCGAGAAGCTGCGCGGAATTCCCGGCGTGATTGTCCAAGGGCGCCATGATTGCTGCACCCCGCCGCGTGCCGCCTGGGAGCTGAAGCGGGTCTGGCCGGAGGTCGAGCTCAATATCGTCGCCGACGGCGGCCATCTTTACAATGAGCCGGGAATTCTCGACGGGCTGGTACGAGCGACCGACAAGTTTGCGGGCTAGCTACTCTCCCGGGCGATAGGTCCGCTCGACGTGGCCCTGGAGCTCGTCCGGATAGAAATAGACCGAACGCAGGTCGCCAGCCGCAAAGCGGGCTGCCTGGTCATTGAAATGGGACGATGACGGGTCGCCGCTCTCACCGCCCGCGCTGACCGCCTTGGCTCGGACCCGCGGCCCGAATTCAACCACTGCGACGAAACTGTTTCCGCTGGTGCCGTACCAGCGCTTGGTGCCGGGCTTGGGCTCGGACCCGACCGATGCCAGCGATCCCCATCGTCCGGACGCGAACGGCAGTGCTATGCTTGGAGCTTCGTCGCTGAACGGATGATCGATTGCAGGCGAAAGTCGCTGGAATCGATTGATCTCGCCCCAAGGCACCTGCCACTGCCCAAAGTCCTTGGTCAGACGGGCGATCGCATTGCTCAGCGCCTGCAACTTCTGTTCCGCCGACGTGTCCCTGGCGAGCCGCAGGGTCTTGCGATTGATCGGCTCGCTTGCGGGGCCGGCCAGGGCCTTCATCAGGAAATCGACCCAGTACATGGCAAGCGATTGCTCTACGGATTGGCCGTTCCAGCGATAGTCCCAAGAACGAAGGACCGCGAGCGGCCCCGCCAGTGCTCGTTTGCGCTCGCCCTCCGGTGCCTCGTCCCAGGCCGTGACCAGGCCGGGAATGAGTGCGGCGAAGCCAGGTTGGTAATTGTCGAAGGCAGCCGCCTGCAGCCCTTCGAGGGTCCAGCCCTTGCTGCCCTGAAGAAGCTTCAGCGCGTGCAGCCCGCGGTAGTTTTCACCGAACATGTCCATGTATCGCGGATATTGCTCCGGCTTCGGGCTGAATGCGCCTGCCGTGGAAAAGGGCCAGTTGTTGGTGTTCTGGACCCAGCCGGTCGGAGAGTTGATGACGTTGGGAAGGTCGCCGATGCCGTGCAGCGATCCCCAGTCAGTCCGCGGATCGCTGCCATCGACCGGCTTAGTGTAGTCGAATTCAGCGCTTCGCCCGGGCACGAACTGGGCATGGAGGTAGGCAATTTGGCCGCGGCTGTCGGCGAAGATCGTGTTGTTAGAGCTGTTAGCGCGAATTCTTGCAACGTCGAGGAAAGTGCCGAGATCCGTCGCCTTGGTCCTAAGATAGCTTTGCTGCAATGCCTGGACCGGTCGATGCATCATCTCGAAGGAAATCCATTTGTCGCCGTCGGATCGGACGATCGGGCCGCGATGCGACCGGTAGGTTCTAAAGCTCCGCTCGGCCATTCGGCCGTTGGCGGTGCGATATCTGATCGTCACTGGGCGGACCGCCATGTCGCGCCATATTTGCCCATAGCGATATTGATATTTGCCGCCGCGCGATTCGACCGTTTCCGCAAACTCGTCGACGTTGTCGACGCCGCTCGACGTGTGCATCCAGCCTGCCTTGGCGTTGAACCCTTGGTAGATGAAGAACTGGCCCCAGGTCGAGGCGCCATAGGCATTCAGTCCCTGCCCGCTCGTCACCTGCAGCTCGGAACGAAAGAAGAAACTGGTGTGCGGGTTGATCAGCAAAAGCGCCTTGCCGTTACTGGTCATGCCGGGTGCGATGGCGATGCCGTTCGAACCGCGCGGCTCCCCATCATAGGCGGCAACCGCGACCTTGGCTGTCCTGCCGCCATAAAATTGCGCAAGCTCCTTCAGGTTGATGTTCTCGATGTCGCCGCCGATGCTACCTTCGGTGAAGCTTAGCGCCATCCAAGGCTCAAAACGGGTGAGCGCCCGCGGCTTCACGTCCGGATGAGTGGCGAGAAAATAGTTCAGCCCACCTGCCCATGAATCCATCAGCTTCTTCAGCCAGTCCGGGCTATTCGCATAATCGGCCTTCAGCTCTTCTTCGCTGACATAGAGCCGAGCGCGAAGGTCCTGCCAGATGGCCGCTTCGCCCTCGGCTTCCGCGGTCCGGCCGAGCGCTGACAGATAATTGGCCTCGATCCGCGGGAAATCATCCTCGGCCTGAGCATAGATCATCCCGAATACGGCGTCGGCGTCGGTCGGGCCGGAAACATGAGCGATGCCGAAATCGTCTCGGGTGATGGTGACCTTCGCCGCCTGGGTTCGCCACGACTGTAGATCGGTCGGAGGCGCGGCGGCGATGAGGAGGAGGGAAAGCGGAAGTACAAGCGGACGCATCGGCCGTTGCTAGGCGACGGCGGCGGTCAAGCCAAGTCAGGCCTTGGGCAGCTTCTGCTTGGCCTCGCCCCAGCCGGACAGCAGCTTGGAACCGGCGCGTTTCAGCAGCTCGTCCGCGTCGCGGATAGAGTAGGTCGCGCCGGACTTGATCCTGTCCAGCTCCTCCCAGGCGATCGGCGCCGCCACCGGAGCGCCGTCGCGAGCGCGGGCCGAATAGGGCATGATCGCCGTGGCGCCACGCTGGTTGCGCAGCCAATCGAGGAAGATGCGGCCCTTGCGCTGGTTCTTGCGGATATTGGCCGTGAAGACTTCCGGTTCCGCTTCGGCGATCGCCCGGCTGAACCGCTCGGCGAAGCTCTTGACCTTCGTCCAGTCGGCCGACCGGTCGAGCGGCGCGATCACGTGGATACCCTTGCCGCCGGTCAGCATCGGGAAGGTGACCAGGCCGAGATCGGCGAGCAGCGCACGAAGCCGGACCGCGGCCGCTTTCACTTTGTTGAAGTCGAGCCCGACGTCGGGATCAAGGTCGAATACCAGCCGGTCAGGATATTCCAGCTTCGCCACACGGCTCCCCCAACCGTGGAATTCGATGGTGCCCATTTGGACGCAGGCGAGGATTCCGCGCACGTCCTGGACATAGAGATAGTCCTGAACGTCGCCGTCGCTCTCCTCGATCGGAACATGCTTCACATGCGGGCCCATCGCGCCATTGTCATGCTTCTGGAAAAAGCATTGCTTGGCCCGACCCTGTGGGCAGCGAACCAGGCTGATGGGACGCTTGGCCGTTTCTGCCATCATGAGAGATTCAATCGCGGTGTAGTAAGCGGCGAGGTCGCCCTTGGTTAGCCCATCGCCTGGATAGATGACGCGGTCGGGGTTGCTGATCTTGATCCCGAAATTGTCGGGCGACGCCGGGTCCGACTTCTTCGCTTTGGCTACCGTCGAAAGTTTCTTCGGCTTTTCCAGCACCACCTCCCGCGCCGGCTTGTCCTCGCGCAAGGCGATGAAGCTCGGGTGGCGCAAAATGCCATCGGACGTGAATTCGGTATAGGCCACTTCGCCGACCAGTTTCGGTTCGATCCAGTGAGAGGCGCGCCGGGCAGAGCGGGGGATGTCGAGCGCGGGCTCATCAACCTCCATCGGCCGGATGCGATCGCTAATGTCATGGATCATCTTGGTGTCGAAGCCGGTACCGACCTTGCCGGCATATTTAAGCTTGCGCCCATCGCGGGCCGCTAGGTGGAGGGAGCGGAATCCGCGGCGCTTGTCGCTGTCCTGCCAGCCGACGATGACGAACTCCTGGCGCTGAATACATTTTATTTTCAGCCAATTTTTGGAGCGCTCGCTGCGATAGCCCGCCTTCGCCTTCTTGGAGATAATGCCTTCGCCACCTTCCTTGCAGATGGCTTCGAACAGCTTCTCACCCTTGCCGATGACATGATCGCCAAAGAGGATCGGCGCGCTTGCGGCCTTGAGCAGGCCAGCAAGCCGTTCCTTGCGCTCGATGTTGGGTAGCTCGGTGATGTCTTCGCCCTGGTCGACCAGTAGGTCGAAGGCGTAGAAGGCGAGGTCCGCGTCGCCGCCTTTCAATGTCGATTGAAGCAACTGGAAGCTGGGCTTGCCATTCTTGTCGAGTGCGACGGCTTCACCATCGATCAGGCAGCCGGCGGGAAGCTTGGCAGCCGCCCTCACGATCGAGCGGAATTTGTCACTCCAGTCATTCCCCTTGCGCGTCCACGCGGTCGCGGCCCCGCCGGCGGTCGAGATGAGCAAGCGATAGCCATCATATTTAAATTCGTGGAGCCAGTCGTTGCCGGTCGGAACCGCGTCGACCAGGGTTGCCAGCTGAGGCGATTGGAAGTCGGGTGGTCCAAGCTGCGCCCGACGTTTGGCACGACCCGTTTTCCCCGTCGCCTTGCGATTGGAATGCCATACGTCGGTACCCGCCGCGATCTCGGCCATGGTCCGGTCCGTGGTGACGCTGGTAACGCATTTGTCGACCAGCGCCTCGCCCTCCTCCGGCTTGGCGAAATCATCGTCGACCTTCTTCAGCATCCATGGTTCCTGCCGCTCACCCGGGCGCGGCTTCAGCCGAAACATCACCCACTCCCCCTTCATTCGCTCGCCTTCGAGCGTGAAGTGGAGATGACCCTCCTCGATCGTTTTGCTCGGGTCCTTCCCCGGCTCCGGTTCCCAGCGGCCGTGGTCCCACAGCATCACCGTGCCGCCGCCATATTCGCCCTTGGGGATGACCCCTTCGAACTCGCCATAATCCAGCGGGTGATCCTCGGTGCGGACCGCGAGGCGCTTGTCGTCTGGATCGAGCGACGGGCCCTTGGGAACCGCCCAGCTTTTCAGGACTCCATCCAGCTCGAGCCGGAAGTCCCAGTGCAGCCGCGACGCGTCATGCTTCTGAACCACGAAGCTGTCGCCCTTACCCTTCAGCTTTCGGCCCTTGGGTTCCTTGGTCTTCGAGAAATCGCGCTTGCGATTATAGGTTTCGATGTCGAGCTTCCGAACGGCCATGGCTTAGCGTCCGCGTCCCCCCGCGGCCCGCTTGGGTGAGGCCTTCTTGGTCGTGCGCCGGGCGGTCGGCTTGGCCGGCGCGCTCCGCTTGGAGGTTTCGCGCTTGGCGGCGGGTTTCTTGTCGTCGCCCAGGCTCTTCTTGAGCGCTGCCATCAGGTCGATGACGTTTGAGCCCTTCGGGATCCGGTCAGGCTCTTCGTCCTGAATGATCCGCTTGCCCTTCTTCTTCTGCTTTTCAGCGATCAGCTTCTTCAGCGCGTCGATGTAGCGGTTCTCGAACTCCTTGGCGTCGAAATCGCTGGTCTTCTTTTCGATCAGCGTCTCGGCCATGTCGAGCAGGTCGGCGTCAGGCTTGGCATCACCGATGTCGCGGAAATAGCTCCCCGCCCGGTTGACCTCGTCGGCATAGCGCAGCGTTTCCAGCACCATTCCGCGGCCGCAGGGCTTCAGGCTCACGACATACTCCTGGCCCCGCATGGCAAGCTGGCCAATGCCGACCTTCTTGGTCTTCTTGAGAGCGTCGCGGAGGACGACGAACGCCTCCTCGGCCAGGTCGTCGGCCGGCACCACATAATATGGCTTGTCGTAGTAGATTGGGTCGATCTCGGTGAGGTCGACGAACTGCGTGAGATCAAGCGTCTTACGGCTCTCCAGCTTGACCTTTTCGATCTCCTCGGGG
>DASTVY010000236.1:0-32398 GCA_035758865.1 Sphingomicrobium sp.
TCGCCGCTTCAGCCATGCCTGACTACTTCGGCACCACGGACCAGTGCGTCGATCGCCTCATCGACATGCTCGGAATGGGTCCGGAACGAAAGGATCGCGCAGCGAATATAGAATTGTCCGTCGATCCGTGTTCCGCTGAGCATCACCCGGCCTTCTTGCTGCAAATGCTGAAGCAATCGTTGACTGGCGGCGTCGGAATCTGTGCCTGCGGGGGCGTAGCGGAAGGCGACGACCGACAAGTCAGGCGCCGGCCCGGCTTCGAAGTCCGGCAATTCAGACAATCGGGCGTGGAAATATTGGGCCAGCAGCAGCTTTTCGCGCTGCGCCGCACGGAAGGCCGCGATGCCTGCCATCTGCAGAGGCAGCCACAACCGTAGGGCGCGGAAATGGCGCGTCAGCTCGGTCGACAATTCCGCCGGCGACGGGCCGACCTCGCTTTCGCCCAGCGGCTGAATGTAATCGGCGGTAGCAGTGAAGGCATGGAGCAGCTGGTTGCCGTCGCGGACCAAAGCGGCGCCGGTCCCATAGGGCAGGAACAATGTCTTGTGCGGGTCGAGCGCGACACTGTCGGCCCGCTCGATCCCGCGCAGCTTCTCGCGCCCCTCGTCGCACAGGGCGAACAGGCCGCCATATGCGCCGTCAACATGAAGCCAGATGCCATGCCGCTGGCAGACATCGGCGACGGCCTGCAACGGGTCGACCGAGCCGGTGTCGATCGTTCCGGCCGAGGCCACCACGAGCCAGGGCCGGACGCCATCAGCGATGTCGCGCTCGATCGATCGTTCCAGCGCCTCCGCCGACATTCGGCAGCGGTGGTCTGTGTCGATCAGGCGCTTTGGCGAGCGTCCGCGTCCGGCGATATGCAGCGCCTTGTCGACGCAATAATGAGCGAAACGGGTCATGTAGACCGCCCCGCCCCCGTCCGGATCGCGCGCCTCGCGGGCGGCGACGATCGCAGTCAAATTGGCGAGGCTGCCGCCGGACGTAAGAGTCCCTGCGCTGGTCCGCGGATAGCCGATAACTTCGCCCAGCCACGCCGTGCAGGCATTCTCGATTCGGACCGCGCCGGGGCTTGCCGAGGAGAAGCCGGAATATTTGTTGGAGACAGCGGCGAGGAAGTCGCCCAGTGCCGAATGGAACAGGCCACCACCCGGGATATAGGCCATGAACTTGGGCGAGGTGGTGGTGAAGCCAGGCCGGTTCACGCATTCGCCAAAGTAGGAGAGCAGTGCGTCCGGATCGCGCCCTCCTTCCGGAAATTCGGGGTCGAGTCGCTGCGCGAACACCCCTTCCCAACTATTGTTGGTGGGCAGGTCCGGAACCGCGTTCAGATAGTCGAGCGCGTGCTCCAACACTCGCTCGCCAAGCTGCCGCCGCTCGCGCTCATCGGGTTCGAGCGGCCGCATCGCCGACTTCAGCGCATCGAGCTCCGCCTTGAGCTGGTCGACCGTCACCCCGCGATCAGTCGAGCGGCAAGCGGCGCATGGTAAGTGAGAACGCCGGAAGCGCCCGCGCGCTTGAAGGCCAACAGCGTCTCCATGACCAGCGCCTCGCGCTCGCCCGCGCCGGCTGCGGCAGCGGCCTCGATCATCGCATACTCGCCCGACACCTGGTAGGCGAAGGTCGGTACGCCGAACGCGTCCTTCACCCGCGCTACCACGTCGAGATAGGGAAGGCCTGGCTTCACCATCACCATGTCGGCGCCCTCGGCAATGTCGAGCGCCACTTCGCGAAGCGCCTCCGCGCTATTGGCCGGATCCATCTGGTAGCCGCGCTTGTCGCCCTTCAAGAGGCCGCGCGAGCCAACTGCATCGCGGAATGGGCCATAGAAGGCGGAAGCATATTTGGCGGCATAAGCCATGATCGCGACGTCCGGGCAGTCGGCAGTTTCAAGCCCCTGACGGATGGCGCCGATGCGGCCGTCCATCATATCCGAAGGTGCGACGATATCGGCCCCGGCCTTGGCCTGGACCAGCGCCTGCTGAACCAGCACCGCGACCGTCCGGTCATTGATGACGCGGCCCTGGTCGTCGGTCAGGCCGTCGTGGCCATGAGCGGTGTAGGGATCGAGCGCGACGTCGGTCAGGATGCCGACCTCCGGCACCGCATCCTTGATGGCCTTGATCGCGCGGCAGATGAGATTGTCCGGATTGAGCGCTTCCCGAGCATCGTCGCTGCGCAGATTGGCCGGGGTGTTCGGAAATAGCGCGATGCAGGGAATTCCGAGGTCGCGCGCCTCGCGGGCCTTGTCCGCGAGCTTGTCGACCGACCAGCGGCTGACGCCCGGCAAGGTCGCAATCGGTTCCTCCTGTCCCTGCCCCTCGCAGATGAACAGCGGCCAGATGAGATCGCTCGGGTGAAGCCGATGCTCGGCCAGCATGTCGCGGATCCAGGGCGCGCTGCGGCCGCGGCGCATCCGGATCGCCGGGAAGGAGGCGGTTACCATGGAACGCGCTCTAGCCGAGGTGGGTGACGGAAAGAAAGCCAGACCTAAGCATTGGGCCGGCATGACCGATGCGCTTCCGAAACGGGCAATGCTGGTGATCAATGCCGCCAGCCGCAATGGCGAGGCCATATTCGAGGAGGCGCGCGACAAGCTGGCCGCTGCCGGCCTGGAGCTGATCGACGCCCATGTCGTCCACAATCCCGAGGTGATGGAGCCGGTCGTCAAGGCCGCCATCGCCCGGGCGCCGATGGTCATTGTCGGCGGCGGCGACGGCACGCTGTCCGCCGTGGTCGATCATTTCGTCGGCAAGGACACGATATTCGCCGTGCTGCCGGTGGGCACGGCCAACAGCTTCGCCCGGTCACTCGGCCTGCCGCTCGACATTGACGGCGCGATCAAGGTCATTTCCTACGGCCGGCGAAAACGCATCGACCTCGGAGTCATCGACGGCGACTATTTCGCCAATGTGGCCGCGCTGGGCATGAGCCCGCTGATCGCGGACACGGTACCCAATGGACTAAAGCGCTTTCTCGGTGTCATCGGTTACGTCATCTGGGCGGTCCGCGTTGCGTTCAAGTTCCGGCCGTTCAAGCTTCGGCTGACGCTCGATGATGGAACGGCGGTCAGCTGCTGGGCGACCGAAGCGCGGATCGCCAATGGCACTCACCAAGGCGGCGTGCTGCTGATCGAGAATGCCGAACTCGACAGCGGCGAAATGGTCATCCAGGCGGTGACCGGTAAGAGCATTCCCGGCCTTGCCTGGAGCTGGTTCGCGACGCTGTTTCGACTTCGCCGGCGCGATCAGACGGTGACCGAATGGCGAGGCAGGAAGATGACCCTAGACGCGAAGCCGCGCCAGAAGATCAGCATCGATGGCGAGATCGCTGCGAAGACGCCGGTCATCGTCGAATGCGCTCGTGGCGCGATCGAGGTGGCCGCGCCGAGGGACTAGCCCAATCGCGCCAGCGCCGCCGACAGCCGCTCCGCTTCGGCCGCGCGGGCGTCATGGTCGGCGCGAGCCTTCTCGACCGCTTCGGGCTTGGCGCGCTCGGTGAAGGACGGGTTGCCGAGCCGCGCAGCCAGGCTGTCGCGATCCTTCTGGGCAGCGGCGACCGCCTTCGACAGGCGCGCGCGCTCCGCATCGAGGTCGATCGCTCCCTCCAGAGGGAAGGCAATCGTCACACCGCCGACGACAATCTGGGCCGAGCTGGGCGGTACGCTGTCGCTGTTCACAGGGCTTCCGACCTTGGCCATCCGGGCCAGCGTAGGGCCATTCTTACTTAATCGTTCGATCATCCTCGCGTCGCCGCCGATGACGTGCGGCACCAAGTTTGCGCTCCATGGAATATTGAGCTCTGCACGCATGGCGCGCACCTGATCGATCACCTCGACCAAGCCGCCGATGTCGCGAGCCGAGTTGGGATCGCGCTGTGCCTGCGGCTCCGGCCACTTCGCGACGATCAGCTCGTAGGGCCGCTCGCCCATGCTGTGCCATAGTTCTTCCGTGACGAACGGCATGAAGGGGTGGAGCATGACCAGGATCTGGTCGAACGCCCAGGCAGCGACCGCGCGGGTCTCGTCGTCGAACGCGCCCTTAATGAGCTCGACATACCAGTCGCAAAAGGTGCCCCAGGTGAAATGGTAGATGGCATCGGCCATGTCGTCGAAGCGAAGCTCGTCAAACGCCTTGTTGAGCCGGCCAAGAGTCGAGATGACTTCTCCGATTACCCAGCGGTTGACTGGCAGGCTCGCCTCAGGAGCGGCGATGCTCTGCGAAGCGCCGACTCCGTTGCCCTGTAGGAAACGCGCAGCGTTCCACAGTTTGGTCGCGAAGTTGCGGTAACCCTCGACCCGCTTTTCATCGAGCTTGATGTCGCGGCCCTGGCTTTCCATCGCCGCCAAGGTGAAGCGGACAGCATCCGCTCCATATTTGTCGATCAGGCCGAGCGGATCGACCGTATTGCCCTTCGATTTGGACATCTTCTGGCCCTTGGCATCACGGACCAGGCCATGGAGATAGAGCGTTTTCCACGGCCTCTCGCCCATGAACTCGAAGCCCTGCATGGCCATCCGGGCATCCCAGAAAAAGATGATGTCAAAGCCGGAAATGAGCACGTCGTTGGGATAATGCCGCTTGAGATCGTGAGTTTGTTCAGGCCAACCGAGGGTGGCAAACGGCCACAACGCCGACGAGAACCAAGTATCGAGGACGTCCTCGTCTTGCTTCAGTTGAACCCCCTCTCCGGCCTGCTGTTGCGCGTCGGCAAGTGTTTCGGCGACAAAAACATTGCCATCTGCATCATACCAGGCCGGAATGCGGTGGCCCCACCATAGCTGGCGCGACACGCACCACGGCTGGATATTCTCGAGCCAGTTGAACCAGGTCTTCTTCCAGGTTTCGGGGACGACGGCGATATCGCCAGACTTCACTGCCTCGATAGCCGGCTTGGCCAGCGTCGCAGCATCGACATACCATTGGTCGGTCAGCATCGGCTCGATCACCAGCCCGGACCGGTCGCCGAACGGCTGCATTATAAGCTTGTCCTCGGCCTTGATCATCAGGCCTTCGGAATCGATGTCGGCCACCACGGCCTTGCGGGCTTCATAGCGGTCGAGGCCGCGGTAAGCCTCGGGCACAAGATTGAGCGCGTCGACTTCCTCTGCGGTGGCCGGCTCGCCGCGCGCGATCGCCTGGGCGCGCATTGCGGATTCGGCATAGGACGGCCCGTCGACGCGCATGTGGGCGGTTCCGTCCATCAACCGGTACATTGGGATGCCGTTGCGCTGGGCCACGCCATAGTCGTTGAGATCGTGTCCGCCGGTGATCTTGACTGCGCCGGACCCGAAATTCGGATCGGGATAGTCATCCGTGATGATCGGGATCAGGCGACGATGTTCCTTCGGCCCCACCGGAATCTCGCAAAGCTTCCCGACGATCGGCCGATATCTTTCATCGCCCGGATGAACCGCGACCGCGCCATCGCCGAGCATCGTCTCCGGCCGGGTGGTAGCGATTGAGATGTAATTCCGCTCTTCCTCAAGGACGACGTTCCCATCCTCGTCCTTCTCGAGATAGGTATAGGTTTCGCCGCCCGCCAGCGGATATTTGAAGTGCCACATGTGGCCCTGCACTTCGCGGTTTTCGACCTCCAGATCGCTGATCGCGGTCTGGAACTTGGGGTCCCAGTTGACCAGGCGCTTGGCGCGATAGAGCAGCTTGCGATTGTAGAGCTCGACGAAGACCTTGATCACGGCCTTCGAAAAGCCCTCGTCCATGGTGAAGCGCTCGTTGGCCCAGTCGCAGCTGGCACCGAGGCGGCGAAGCTGGCGCGTGATCTGCCCGCCCGATTGCGACTTCCATTCCCATACATGGTCGAGGAAGGCCTCGCGGCCGATCTCGGCGCGCTTCACACCCTGGCTGTCGAGGTTGCGCTCGACCACCATCTGGGTCGCGATCCCGGCATGGTCGGTGCCGACCACCCACAGGCTGTCCTTGCCCTGCATTCGGGCGTGACGAATGAGGACGTCCTGCAGCGTGTTGTCTAGCGCATGGCCGATGTGCAGCGAGCCGGTGACGTTCGGTGGCGGCATGACGATGGTATAGGGTTCGGCGTCCGGCCGCTCCGGCCGGAACAGCCCCTGCCCTTCCCAATGGGCATACCAGCGGGCCTCGATCGGGCCCGGTTCGAACGTCTTGGCAAGCTCGGTCATGTGATGCGCCTAGCCTTGCCGCGCTGCAGCATCAACCGTCAGCCGTCATTGCGAGCGAAGCGAAGCAATCCAGTGTGGATTGCCCCGTCGCCTTCGGCTCCTCGCAATGACGACCTAATGCGCAGGCTTCAGCCAGCGGTTCAGCCAGTTGAACACTTCGCCATACCACTGGATCGAGTTCTTGGGCTTCAACACCCAATGATTTTCGTCGGGCATGACCAGCAGGCGCGACGGAATCTCGCGGCGCTGGAGAGCGGTAAAGGTGGCGATCCCCTGCGTGTAGGGAATGCGGAAGTCCTTTTCGCCGGTGATGACCAGCATCGGAGTCTTCCACTTGGCGACATGGTTGACCGGGTTCCAGCGCTCGAACGCGGCCGGATCCTCATAATAGGTCTTGCTGCCATGCTCCCATTCGTCGAACCACAGCTCTTCCGTCTCATAAGCCATCGCGCGGGCGTCGAACACGCCGTCATGCTGGACGAGGCATTTGAACCGGTCGGGCCACTGGCCGGCGATCCAGTTCATCATATAGCCGCCATAGCTGGCGCCGAGCGCGCAAGCATTGTCGGCTTCGAGCTGCGCGTCGTTGGCGGTGGCGAAGGCCAGGCCCTTTTGCAGGTCTTCCAGCGGCCAGCCGCCCCAATTGTTCTGGATGGAGTCCGTGAAGGCCTGGCCGTAACCGGTGCTTCCGTGGAAATCGACGCTGACGACCGCGTAACCCGGTGCCGAAAGGAGGCGCGAGTTCCAGCGGTAGGACCAGGCGTTGTTGAAGCTGCCCTGCGGCCCGCCATGGACGACGAACGCAATCGGAAGCTTGGCGGCGGCGGCATTTTGCGGTCCTGCCGGCTTCAGCTTGAAGCCCCACACCTTGTCATTGTTGGCGCCGGTGAAGCTGAACTTTTCGAAGCTGACCGGGTCAAGCTCCGCAAGCAGGTCGCGGTTGACGTTGGTCAGCTGCGAGACCTTGCCCTTTGAATCGACGCGATAGAGGTCGTCCGGCGCCTTGATGCTGTTCATCGCGAACAGGACCGAACCGTCGGCGAGGGGCATCGCCGCATGTGCCGCGCCTTCTTTGGTCAACCGGGTGACGCGACCGCTTGCGACGTCGACGCGGAACAGCGGATTTTCCAACGTATCGCCGGCATCGACGACGATCGACTTGCCGTCCTTCGACCAGGCGATCGAACCGACCGAGCGGTCCCAGTTGGCGGTGACGGCGCGAACCTGGCCGCTGGCAAGGTCGCGGATCTTCAGCACCTGGCGGTCGGCCTCGTAACCCGCCCGCGCCATCGAGAAATAGGCGAGCTTGCCGCCATCCGGCGACAAGGTCGGGAGGTTGTCGGTGCCATCATTGTCTGCAGTGAGGTTGGTCGGCTGGGCCGATCCGTCCGCCGGCGCCGAGAAGATATCGAGATTGGTCGAGGTTGCCTCGATGCGGCCGGCCTCGCGAAGCGCAAAATAAACGGTGCGCCCGTCGGCTGAAATGTCGATTTCCTCGCCGCCGCCGAACGGCTTGGACGGGGTATCGCCGGCCAAGGCGCCGGTTACCGGAACACCGGCACCGGTCACCTTCCCGCCCTCGATCGGGAAGGAGAAGATGCGGCTCCGGACGCCGGGTTCAGCCCAGGTATCCCAGTGGCGGACGAACAGCTGGTCATAGACCCGACCCGCGCCCGCCTTTTCGGTCTTGGCGACGCCCGCGCATGTAAAATCGGTACAGCGCAGGTCGCGATCAGCCCACAGGACAACATGGCTGCCGTCGGCGCTGACCTTGAAGCCCGAAATGTCGCCCTTGAAGCTCGACAGCTGGGCGGGTTGCCCGCCCAACGCCATGCGGAACAGCTGGTCTTGCCCGCTGACCGGGGCCAAGTACCAGACGGCGCCGTCATTACCGAACACGGCGTCATGGGCACCCTCGGTCGCGCCGGCGAGCGGCTGCGGGGCCGCGCCCTTGGCCGTCAGGTCGAGGATATGAGTGACGTTGTTGCGCTTGTTCGCGGCAAGGTCGGTCGTCGACAGGCTGAAGAGGGCATAGCGTCCGTCGGGGGACACGCTGTGCGTGCCGAGGCGGCGCATCATATGCATGTCGGTCGCCGTCATCGGACGGGCGACGGCGGGAGTGGCGGAAAGAGCGGCAGCCGCGACGCTGGCGGCGAGTGCAAGGCGCATGATCATGGTGCGTTGCGTAACGGGCAGCGGTTAACGGTTCAACTACCCGCAGCGTGAAGCGATATCCGCTCGTCGAATTATAGCGGGCGGCCCGTGATGCGATGGATCTCGCGCTTCACATGCTCGTCAACGATGTTGGGCAGGTGATCATCCAGCCATTGCTTGAGGATCGGCCGGAGCATTTCGCGAACCATTTCCTCGAGCGGATTGACTTGCGCAACTGGCGGCGCGGAAGCGGCGACGGTGGCGAGCTGCTCCAGCCGCTGGCGGCTTTCGTCGGCAACATCCTCCTCCATCAGCGGCGGGCCGAGGTCGACCGCCGGAATCGACACGGCTTCCATGCTCTCGTCGAGCTCGAGCACGTCTTCCTCGTCGATTTCGCCTTCTAAATCCGAGGGCGGAGCCGCGGCGCGGACTTCCTTCTCCTCAGCGATCACACGCTTGATCGACGCAAGGATGTCTTCCATCGAGGGTTCCCGGGCCACTGCCATGGCCCCCTTTTACCTAACGTGAGGCCGGAGTCACGCCCTGCGGCATCTCTGCCGGTGTAACGGTGCTGGTCGAAACCGGGTCGTGCCGAGGGTCATTTGACCAATCGTTCCAGTCGCCCGCCACTCGGCGATAATTGCCCAGCGGGTCATAAAGCGCACCGCCATCCAGCCCCAGATCCTGTGCCTCGGCCTGTCCCATGGCGTTCAGCAGCTGGAAGCCGGCGACATAGGCATCGCGCCGCGCCGTCACCAGCAGCACCTGCGAGTTCAGCAATTCCTGCTCCGCATCCAGCACGTCGAGGATGGTGCGGGTGCCGACGCTATTTTCCGCGCGCACGCCCTCAAGTGCCAGCTCGTTGGCCTTCACGGCTACCTCGTTGGATTTGATCGCATCGACCGCAGCCTGATAATCGGCGAAGGCCGATCGGGTGACCGCGACGACCGAGCGTTCGGTTCCGACGCGCTGTTCGAGCGCCTGACCTTCCAGCGCCTGGGCCTGACGGATGCGGGCCGACGGAAGGCCGCCCTGGTAGAAGGGAACCGTGCTGGTCAGCCCGACGCTGGTGGCAGTGCCGGACTGAAGCCCCAGATCATCGCCGGTGGCGTCGAACCAGTCGCCCGACGCAACCGCGGAAACCGTTGGAAGCCGGGTACCGCGCACCGATTTCACGTCATAGCCGGCTGCCTCGGCCTGGCGGGTCTGGGCGATCAGGTCCGGATTGTCGACCAGCGCGACGCGAACCGCCTCGTCGGCAGTGCGGGGGAAGGGCGGAAGCGGTGGCGGAGGCTGAAGTTGGTCGGGCTGATCACCGATAACCCGCCGATAATTCTGCTCGCTGCCGATCAGCCGGCCCTGGGCCAGCGTATAGCGCGAACGGGCCAGCGCCAGTCGAGCCTCCGATTGGGCGACGTCGGTGCGGGTGACGTCGCCAATTTCGAACCGGTCCTGGGTTGCCTGGAGGTTGGTCTCAAGCACTTTGACATTGTTGTTGTTGAGCTCGACCGTCGCGCGATCCCGGATGACGTCCATGTAGGCGGCAACCGCCTCGGTGAACACATCGCCCTCGACCGCGCGCAAGGTGGCACGGCCGGCCTCAACCCTGATCTTGGATGCCTTGACGTCGTTCTTGACGGTTCCGCCCTGGTAGAGCGGAAGGCCAAGATCTACTCCGGCGTTCATATAGGGTCCCTTGCCGGTACCGACGTCGAAGCGCCCGCTGCGCGTAACGTCGCGCGTAACGCCCAGGGTTCCGCTGACTTTCGGCCGGCCCGCCGAGCGCGAAATGGCGACGCCGGCGTCGGTCGCCTTCAGGTTTTCGCGCTGGGCCATCAGCGTGGGGTTGGCGCGATAGGTCGAGACCAGCGCTTCGCGAAGCGTGTCGGCGGACGCGCTACCGGTGGCGAGCGAGGCGATAAGCGTTGCGATGGCGATGTTACGGGTCACAGGCAATGCTCTCCGCTCAAATTCAGAAAGTAAAGGCCCGCGGCCGTTCGAAACCAGGAAGCGCATCGACGTCGGAATCGGCAAGGCTGCGCCATCCGATCGCGCCGTTGGCGCAGGTTCCGACGCTAAGGCGCGCGATGCCACGGTCGAAGATTGCGCCGGCGATGCGGCCGCCGGACGCGATCTGCTTTGCAAGTGCGGCGGGAATTTCCTCGACCGCGCCTTCCAGCAGGATGAAATCATACGGGGCGCCCTTGCTCCAGCCGTCCTGGAGCGGGCCGGTGACGGTTTCGACGCCGGCCGCTTGGGCCTGCTCGGCGAGCGCCGGGTCGGATTCCAGCGCGACCACTTCGAGCCCGATTTCGCGAAGCACAGCGGCTGAATAGCCGGTGCCGGAGCCGACAACGAGCGCGCGTTCACCGGGCCGTGGCTCAGCCTCGGTCAGCAGGCGACCCAGCGCGGCCGGCGGCATCAGCGAGCGGCCATCTCCGAGCCGGATCGAACGGTCGAAATATGCCACCGCACGTGCCGCCTCGGGCACGAAGCGTTCGCGCTCCACCTTGCCCATGGCGGCCAGCACGCCGCGGTCGGTAACGCCCTGGGGGCGGAGCTGGTTGTCGACCATCGTCCGGCGGGCCAGGCTGAAATCCTGCATCAATACCTCGTTCGTAACGAACTGTTATATGCCACTAATACAGTGGCGCTTCAAGTGGTCCTTATCCGCTGCGGCTTGGTCCGCCAAGGCAGCGCTTGCCCCCATTCGTCGAATCGTCCGGTTGACAAGCGACGGGGGTAACCGCCAAAGGCCTCACCCGCGGGGCCCGATGGCGGAGTGGTGACGCAGCGGACTGCAAATCCGTGCACGCCGGTTCGATTCCGGCTCGGGCCTCCAACCTTCCTGATATTTTTGCGCGAAACCTGTCCGATTCCGGACATGGCTGTCCAGATGCGGACGGCAAGTTCGGTCAGTTCGATCTGCCAGCGGAGGCTTGTCGACAAGTACATGGCGATACTGTCGCAACTTCCATGCCAATTCACACGATCCAGGCGAAACCATCTTACCGCGAAGCGGTCTCGGCCCCGGGCGGATAAAGCGAGTCCCCGCCCAGTGCGCGGTAGAGCTCGACCAGGTTGGTCGCGGCCTCGAGCCGCATCAGCACGAGGCTCTGCTGGGCCGAATAATAGGTCCGCTGCGCATCGAGCGTGGCGAGGAAATTATCGATGCCGGCGCGATAACGAGCATCGGCGAGCTGATAATTGTCGGCGGCTGACGCCTGCTGCGCCTGGCGGGCGCGCAGCTCGTCGCCGGCCGTACCCTGGCGGGCAAGCGCATCTCCCACTTCGCGGAAGGCCGTCTGGATCGCCTTTTGGTAAATGGCGATGGCCGCATCGCGCTCTGCCACCGTACGGCGCACGTTCGCGCGGTTCGCGCCAGCGTTGAAAATGGAATAGCCGGCCGATGCCGAAGCGTTCCAGTTGAGCCCGCTGGAGAGCAGGCCGCCGAGCGAATTGCTGGCTAGCCCGAGCAGGCCGGTCAGGGAGATGTTGGGGAACATAGCCGCGCGGGCGGCGCCGATCTCTGCATTGGCGGCGAGAAGCCGATATTCCGCCTCCATCACATCCGGACGCCTTAACAGCACTAGCGAACTGACACCCTCCGGAAGCGGGACCACCGTCGGCGCAGCCTGCTCGATCGAGACCGGAAGCAGCTTGGGATCGATCGGAGTGCCGACCAGCAGCTGCAGCAGGTTGACGTCCTGGGCCAGCGCCGTTCGCTGCTGTGCGACCAGGGCCTGGGCGGCAAAGAGGATCTGCTCGGCCTGGCGGAGGTCCGTACGCGGCGCGATGCCGCCTTCCAGCCGGGCACGGGTCAGCCTTACGCTTCGCTCGGCGCTGGTCGCCGTATCCTGGGCGATCTTCAACAAGCTCGCATCGGCGCCATAGGTCAGCCAGGCGTTGGCGATATCAGCGACCAGTGCGAGGCGCGTCGTGCGCCCGGCGGCCTCGGTCGCGAAATAGCGGTTGAGCTCGGCCTTGGTCAGCGAACGGATCCGGCCGAACAGGTCGACATCGAAGCTGGGCACTTGAAGCCCGGCTCGATATTCGAGGTCTGCACCGCTTTCGCCTGCGCCGGTCGCTTCCGTCCCCGTCACCGTCGCCCCGGCGTCGAGGTGGGGAAATAGGTCCGCGCGCTGGATCCGATACTGCTCGCGGGCAGCGGCGATGTTGCCGGCGGCGACCATGAGGTCGCGGTTGTTGGCGAGGCCGAGCGAGATCAGCCCCTGCAGCCGGGGATCGCGGAAAATGTCCTGGTAGGTGACTGCAGGAAGTGCCGCTTCGCTCTGGCGAAGGTAGGCGTCGCCGACCGGCCAGGATTGCGGCACCGCGGGATCGGGGCGGACATAGTCCGGATCCATCGTCATGCAGCCGGCAAGGAGCACGACTGCGAGCGGAGCAAGTTTCCTCATGCCGCCGCCTCGCCGCGCTTTGCCCGCCGCTCGCGAAGGTAGGTCAGGCCATCGCGGACCCCGCGCCGAACAAGCACGAAAAATAGCGGGATGTAGAAGATGGCGAGGATGGTCGCGGTCAGCATGCCGCCGATGACCGAAGTGCCGATGGCGATGCGGCTGTTGGCGCCGGCGCCGGTGGAGATTGCCAGCGGAAGCACGCCGAAGATGAAGGCGAAGCTTGTCATCAGGATCGGCCGCAGACGTATCCGCGCGGCTTCCAAGGCGGCCTCGATTACCCGCTTGCCCTGCCGTTCCATGCGCTCGGCGAACTCGACCATCAGGATAGCGTTCTTCGCCGCCAGGCCCATCGTCGTCAGAAGGCCGATCTGCAGGTAGACGTCGTTCTGGAGGCCACGCAGGGTGACGGCGAAGATCGCCCCGACCAGTCCCAACGGAATGATCAGGATCACCGCAAGCGGAACCGACCAGCTTTCGTAGAGGGCAGCGAGGCAGAGGAACACCACCAGCAGCGAAATCGCATAGAGCAAGGGCGCCTGGCCCGAAGACAGCCGTTCCTCATAGGACTGCCCCGACCAGGCCACGCCCACGCCGGGGATTTGCGAAGCCAGTTCCTCGATCCGGGTCATCGCATCGCCGCTGCTCTTGCCCGGCGCCGGCTGCCCCTGGAACTCGTAGGATTGGACGCCCATGAACCGCGAAAGGCTGACCGGCGCAACCGACCATCCGGTCCGGGCAAAGGAGGAAAACGGCACCATCTCGCCACGGTCATTCCTGACGGACCATTGGTCGATGTCTTCCGGCTTGGCGCGGAACGGCGCGTCACCCTGGACGTAGACCCGCTTCACCCGGCCGCGATCGATGAAGTCGTTGACGTAACGCCCGCCCCACGCGGCCGCGAGCGTGCTGTTAACGTCGGCGGTGCTGAGGCCGAGCACGGAGATGCGCTCCTGGTTCATGTCGACCTTCAGGGTCGATACGTCGGGGAGTTCGGAGAGGCGAACCTGCTGCAGCGACTGGTCAGTCTGTGCCAGCTCCAGCAGCTTGTCGCGCGCTTCTTCGAACTGGCGCTGCGGCATGCCGCTGGTGTTCTGCAGCTGCAGATTGAACCCGCCGGACTGACCCAGGCCGCGGATCGAGGGCGGGATCAGCGCAAACACCTGCGCATCGCGATAGTCGCCGAATGCGCCGCGTGCGCGCTGGACGATCGCGTCCGCGCTATTCTCCTTGCCGTGGCGATCTTTGAAGTCGGTCAGGTTGATGAACGACTGGCCGGCATTTTGTCCCGTGGCGCCCTGCCCGCCGCCGGCGACGATGAAATAGGTTTTGAAATTCTGCTTGTCCGGGCCGTCCTTCACATAATTTTCGACCGCCAGCTGCATTTCCTTGGTGCGCTCCAGCGTCGCACCTGCAGGAAGGCGGAACTGGATCTGCATCGCTCCCTGGTCCTCGCTCGGAAGGAACCCGGTCGGAAGCCGGACAAACATGACGGCGAGCAGGAGACAGACCAGCGCATAGCCGCCGAGAAACCGCCATTTGCGATCGACCACATAGGTGACCATGCCGACGTACCAGTCGCGGAGCTGGTTAAAGCGGCTGTTAAATCCATTGCGTCCCCTCGAGAGCAAAGCGGCTGCTCGCGGGAACCGATGGCCCAGCGCAGTATCCTTCGGATCGACGTGGGTTCGCCGAAGGACCCCCGACGCGATCGCGGGACTCAAGGTCATGGCCACGAACACCGAAAGCACCATCGCCGACACGATGGTTGCTGAGAACTGACGGTAGATGACCCCGGTCGATCCACCGAAGAAGACCATCGGTAGGAATACCGCGGACAGGATGAGCGCGATGGCGACCAGCGCCATCTGGATCTGGCTCATCGACATAATGGTAGCTTCGCGGGGCGTGAGATCCGGGTTTTCCTCCATGATGCGCTCGACGTTCTCGACCACGACGATGGCGTCGTCGACCAGCAGGCCGACAGCGAGCACCAGGCCGAACAGGGTCATGGTGTTGATCGAGAAATCGAGTGCATAGAGCACCGCGAAGGTACCCATCAGCACGACCGGAATGGCGATCGCCGGGACCAAGGTAGCGCGCCAGCTTTGCAGGAAGACGAACATAACGATGATTACCAGGATCATCGCTTCGACCAGCGTCTTCACCACTTCCTCGATCGACAGCTTGATGAAGTCGGTCGTGTCGTAGGCGTAGGCGTATTTGTACCCGGCCGGGAAGCTCTGCGCCAATTGCTCGACCTTTACCTTGACCGTGTCCGCCGTCTCCAGGGCGTCCGCACCAGGCGCAAGGAAAATGGCGATGCCCGCGCCCGGCTTCCCGTTCAGTCGCCGGTCGGAATTGTAGTTTTCAGCGCCCAGCTCGACCCGCGCTACGTCAGCCAGCCGAACGCGCGCGCCACTGGATTCCGCCTTGACGATGATGTTTCGGAACTCTTCGGGGGTCTGGAACCGCGAGGATGCAGTGACCGTGGCGTTGAGCATTTGGCCGGGGAGCGCGGGCGTGCCGCCGACTTCGCCGGCGGCAACCTCGACATTCTGCGCGGAAATGGCGCTGATGATGTCACCGGGCATTAGCGAATAGGAGCGCAATTTGGCGGGATCGAGCCAGATGCGCATTGCGTATGGCGCCCCGAACACATTGACGTCGCCTACGCCAGGCATCCGGGCAAGCGTGTCCTGCATATTGCTGGACAGGTAGTCGGACACGTCCATGTCGGTGGTTCGGCCGGATTCGTCATAGACGGCGATGATCAGCAGGAAGTCGGTCGATGATTTGGTGACTCGGACGCCCTGCTGCTGGACTTGTTGCGGAAGACGAGAAACAGCCGACTGGACGGCGTTTTGCACCTGGACCTGGGCAATGTCAGGGTCGGTCCCCTTTTCAAAGGTGACGTTGATCGTCGCCTGTCCGCGCGAGCTGGAAGATGACTGGAAATACAGGAGGCCGTCGAGGCCGGTCAGCTGCTGCTCCAGCACCTGGGTAACGCTGTCCTGGAGGGTCTGGGCGGAGGCGCCGGGATAGGAGGCGCGGACATTGACCTGGGGCGGTGCGACGTCTGGATATTGGGCGATTGGAAGCCGATTGATGGCGCCCAGGCCGAGCAACATGATCAGGATGGCGATCACCCATGCAAAAATCGGGCGATCGATGAAGATGCGTGACATGGGCTAGGAAGCGCGCCCGGCAGGCTTGGCGGGCCGGATCCGCTGCGGCGTGCTGGCCGGAACCGGCTTGATCTTCGCGCCTTCCCTCAAATTTCCGACGCCCTGCGTGATGACCTTCTCGCCGGCGGCGAGCCCTTGCGTAACGACCCAATTCGCGCCGTCGGTCCGTTCGGCGACCACGGTTCGAGCCACAGCGGTATTGCCGGGTCCGACCACCCACAGGGTCGCATTACCCTTCGGGTCGCGGGCGATTGCCTGCTGCGGCACCAGGAATGCAGTCGTGTTGATCGCCTGCGCGAAATGCGCGGTGACGAACATTCCGGGCAGCAGGATCGACTGGGGATTGGGGAAACGGGCGCGGAGGGTCACCGACCCGACGTCGGCGTTGACCACCACCTCAGTGAACTGGATCGTGCCGGTATATCCGTAGTCGCTACCGTCCGGGAGTGTCAGGCGGACCTGCGCCATGGTCGGCACCGCTCCGTCCCGCGTCAGCGATTGGCGAAGCGCCAGCAGGTCGGGTGCCGACTGCTGGATATCGACATAGACCGGATCGAGCCGGGTGATAGTCGTCAGTGACTCCGCCTGGTTGGCGGTGACCAGCGCGCCTTCGGTGAAATTGGATAGGCCAATCCGTCCGCTGATCGGCGCCGGCACCCTTGTGTAGCGAAGGTTGATCTGGGCGGAACGAAGCGAGGCATTGTTCTGGGCGATTGCGGCATTGGCCTGGCGCGATTGAGCGAGCGCGTCGGTGTAGTCCTGCTTCGACACCGCCTCCATTTCCGCCAGCGGCTTATACCGCGCGGCCCGCGCCGCTGCCGCTTCGGCGCTTGCGCGAGCACTCTGCAGGTTGGCCGACGCCTGAGCGACCTGGGCCTGATAGATGCTCGGATCGATCTGATAGAGGGTCTGTCCCTGCCGGACGACGGAGCCTTCCGCGAACATGCGTCGAAGGATGACGCCCGAAACCTGCGGCCGCACTTCGGAAATCTGGAAGGCCGCGACGCGGCCGGGAAGCGATTGCTCGACCGGGACGCTGCTCGCCTGGACCGTCACGAAGCCGACCTGGACAGGTTGGCCGTTGGGGCCGCCCGCACGCTCCGCTTCGCCGCTGCCGCAGGCGGCGAGCAGGCCAAGCGCAGCGACCACTACTGAGCGGCCAAACGAACTCATCCGATTAGTGGCCACGGTTGGCCTATAAGGGCCTGAGCGAGCAGATTTTCGCCTAACATTCCACACCCCTATGTCGCGACCGCGCCTGAGTCGGGATCAGGACCTCTAACGCCTCGATGCGCCATTTTCAGCCGTCCCGTGCAGCTCTTAGCGGAACCAGTATGACCGTTCGTCGAAGCTTTTGTTACAGAAAGCGGCAAATAGGTTGCATTGCAAGACTGAATTGCCGCGGTGCAACCGTTGGCCCGCCTCCATTGCGAAGGCCCGAAACTCGCCTTACGTCGACAAATATGAAGCGAATGTACCTAATTCCCGCGCTGGCCTTGCTCGCGGCCTGCGGCCAAGGGGGCGAGCCCGATATCGACGTCACCGATGCATGGGCTCGTCCGACACGCGGCGACGCGCCTGGTGCGGTCTACGTCACCATCGAAAACAAGGGTGGCAAGGACGATCGGTTGATCGGGGTCATGACCGACCATGCGGCGATGGCGATGGTCCACCAGACCGAAATTTCGAACGGGGTCGCCCGGATGCGCATGGCCAACGAGATCAATGTGCCGGCGGGCGACAGCATCAAGATGGTGCCGGGCGGGACTCACATCATGCTGGAGGGCCTCAGGACCCCGCTGCACACCGGCGACACATTCGAGCTCGTCCTGAAGTTCCGCTCAAGCGGAGACGAGAGCGTCACGGTGCGAGTGGCTGAGGCGGACGAGCAATGAGCTTGTCGCGGTTGCGCCTAGCGCTGTGGGTGCTGTTAGGCCTGGTGGCCGCCGGAGTGATTGTCTTCCTCTGGCAGCAGTCGAAGCAGGAGCAGCCGACATTCACCCAGACGGGGATGGCTACAATCGGCGGACCCTTCACCCTGACCGCGTCGAACGGCAAGACATTTTCCAGCGCCGAGCTGAACGGCAAGCCGGCGGCGGTCTTCTTCGGATTCACCCACTGCCCCGACGTCTGCCCGGCCACGCTCGCACGACTTACCAAGCTGCGCCGCGAGCTGGGCAAGGGCGATGACGCGCTGTCGATCGTCTTCATCAGCGTCGATCCCGAGCGCGACACACCGGCCGAGGTCGACACCTATTTGAAGCTCTATGACAGCCGGGTGATCGGCCTGACCGGCACCCCGGCGCAGATCGAGCAGGTCAAGAAGCAGTTCGGCATCTATTCGCGTAAGAGCCCACAACCGGGCGGCGGATACAGCGTCGATCACACTGCGACGGTCATCCTTCTGGACAAGAACGGCCAGTTCGCCGCAACCCTGTCGCCTGAGGAGGGCAATCAGGTCGCGCTCGACAAGCTTAAGCGGATCGCCGCTTAAATTTCCTGAGCGGCCATCACCCGTTCGAGCAGCCGGTCCATCGCTCCCTGCGATTCCGGTTCCTCCAGGTTGGGCGTGTGGCCGACATCCGGAACCACGACCAGCTCGGCATCGCTTCCCAGCCGCTCGACCATCTGCTCCGCAATGTCCTGGGCAAGCAAGTCCGATCGCTCTCCGCGAAGGATCGTAACCGGACGCCCGGCGAGAGATTCAAAGAGGTGCCAGTTGGCGCCCTGCGGCCCTTCGGTCGCGGCCCGGAAATTCTCCGCGATACGCATGTCGTAGTTGAGGCCGATGCCGTCCGACGTTTCATGCAGGATCCGACGGGTGTAGCGCTCCCACTGGTCACGCTTCCACTTCGGGAAGACTTCGCGGTTGCGCTCAGAAAGAGCGTCGATCGCCTGATCCCAGCTGTCGAACCGCACTTCCCGTCCAACATAGCCGCCGATGCGGTCGATCCCCGCCTGGTCGATGACCGGGCCGATGTCGTTGAGCATCGCGCCCGCAATCCGGTCGGCATCGGTCGAGGCGAGAAGCATGGTGCAGATCCCGCCCAGCGACGTGCCCATGAACACCGCGTCGGCGATGCCCTCCTGATCGAGCAGCTTCAACAGGTCGGCGACGTAATAATGCGGCGCGTAGTGGCTGGGATCGGGATCGAAATCGCTCATGCCGCGCCCGCGCAGCTCAACAATGATTACCCGCCAGTCGCCGGCATAACGGTCCGCAACCGGCTCGAAATCCCTGGCATTGCGCGTCAGGCCCGGAATGCACAGGATCGGCGGCTTGTCCCGGGGACCTTCATAGTTGCGATAGTGGAGGCGGAGACCTTCCGCGCTGTACCAGAAACGGTCGGTCCAACTCGCCATTACTTCCCCCGGATGCGGACTCCCCCTATCGCGGGCCGATGGCCAAGCCGCAAGCCGTTCCGATCCTCGAGTTGGGCGAGAATTTCTACGATGCGGTCCAGCCGGCGGATTTTCCTCGATGCAGGCCGCGCTTTCTGAACCGGCGATGGGCCGATCAGATCGGATTGGGCGACCTGGATGCTAAGGGATGGGCGCGGCATTTCTGCCGGTTCGAGTCTCTTCCCAAAAATCTCAAGAAGCCGCTAGCCCTTCGCTATCACGGCCACCAGTTCCGGGTTTACAACCCAGACATTGGAGACGGTCGCGGCTTCCTGTTCGCGCAGCTTCGTGGGCCGGAAGGCCGCCTGCTGGACCTGGGGACCAAGGGCAGCGGCCAGACCCCTTACAGCCGCAAAGGCGACGGTCGGCTGACCCTGAAGGGCGGGGTCCGCGAAGTGCTGGCGACCGAGATGCTCGAGGCGCTGGGCGTCAACACTTCGAAGAGCTTCGCGCTGTTCGAAACCGGCGAAGAGCTATGGCGCGGCGACGAGCCCTCTCCCACGCGCTCGTCGGTGCTGACGCGCCTCAGCCATGGCCATATCCGCATCGGCAATTTCCAGCGTTTCGCATTCTTCAACGATGTCGAGGCGATCGCCGCGCTCGCTCGATACTGCCTGAAGCACTTGCTCGATGAACCGCTGGGCGATGACAAGGAAAATGCAGCGAGGTTGCTGGACCGGGTCTGCTCGTCGACCGCGACGCTGGCGGCAAGTTATGTCGCTGTCGGCTTCGTCCATGGCGTGCTCAACAGCGACAATATCAACATCACCGGCGAGAGCTTCGACTACGGTCCCTGGCGGTTCACGTCCGAATGGGACGAGGAGTTCGTCGCCGCCTATTTCGATGAAATCGGGCTTTATGCATTCGGCCGCCAGCCCGAGGCGATCCATTGGGACGTGGCCCAACTGGCCGGCTGCCTGGCAATGATCGGCGAAGCCCCGGCGCTGTCGGACCTGCTGGCGTCCTGGCCCGGGCGGTTTCAGCTGGCCCTTTCGGAGCGGATGCTGGCGCGGCTCGGCATTGCGCCGCGCGGGGAGGCCGACGACCGGCCGCTGGTGTCGGCGATGATCGCTGCGCTCAGGACCCGCACGGTGGGGATGGATCGCTTCTTCTTCGACTGGCGTGGCGGGCGGCAACCGTCGGACGAAGTTTACGGCGGGGACGAATTTGACGAGCTCAAAGCTCAGCTGGAGGGCCGCGAGCAGGTTCTCACTCACCCCTATTGGTCCGATCCCGCGCCCTGCTCGATGCTGATCGACGAAGTGGAATCGATCTGGTCGGCGATCGCCGATCGAGACGACTGGAGCCCCTTCGAATCCAAGATCGAGGCAGTTCGGCTCCTCGGCGATGCCATGACGGCGGATGCCCCCGCTTGACCGGCCATCCCCCGCATGGTTAGCGCCGCTCAGCGTGCGGGAGATTGAATGAGCCGGGAAATTCTAGTCTCGACCGAACCGGCCACTGGCGCCGAAATCTGGTCCGGGCCTGTGGGCGATGCGTCGGCCGAGGTCGCGGCCGCACGTGCGGCCTGGCCGGCATGGGCGGCCCATTCGGTCACCTATCGGATCGAAACCCTCCGCCGCTTCGGCAATGTCGTCCGCTCCCGCGAAACGGAGTTTGCCGAACTGATCGCGCGAGAGACCGGCAAGCCCTTTTGGGAGGCCAAGACGGAAGTCAATTCGGTCGTCGCAAAGGTCGACATCTCGATCAACGCCTATTCGGAGCGGACCCCGACCAACCGGCTGGAAGCGGCGATGGGCAACAAGGTCACCGTCCGCCACAAGCCGCATGGCGTACTGGCGGTGCTCGGACCCTATAATTTCCCCGCGCACCTTCCCAACGGCCACATCGTCCCGGCGCTGATCGCTGGCAATGCCGTGGTCTTCAAGCCGTCCGAGAAGACTCCCGCGACGGGTGCCTTCCTCGTCGAATGCTTCCACGAGGCTGGTGTGCCGGAGGGCGTCATCCGCCTGCTGATCGGCGGTCCGGCCGAAGGCAAGTCATTAGCCGGACAGGCTGGAATTGACGGCCTGCTTTTCACCGGATCGGTTGGTGCTGGCATGGCGCTTCATCGTCAGTTCGCCGAGAATCCGAACAAGATCCTGGCGCTCGAGCTGGGCGGAAACAACCCGATCGTGGTGTGGAACGCGCCGGACCTTCAGTCGGCCGCGACGATCGTCGTTCAATCTGCCTTCCTTTCGGCCGGACAGCGCTGCACCGCCGCGCGTCGGCTGATCGTCGAGGATGGCAAGCATGAGGAGTTGGTCGACCAGATCTGTAAGCTCATCGACCGGATCATTGTCGACCATCCGATGGCCGATCCGCAGCCCTTCATGGGTCCGGTCATCGACCTGGTCACCGCCGATATACTGCAGGACCGTTTCCTCGGCTTGATGATGAAGGGCGGCAAAGCGATCCGCCGGCTGGAGCGGCCCATTGAGGAGCGTCCCTATCTGACTCCCTCGCTGATCGACATGACCGATGCCAAGGACCGGCTGGACGAGGAACTGTTCGGGCCGGTTCTCCAGCTGATCCGGGTCAAGGATTTCGACGCGGCGATCGACGAAGCCAACAATACCCGCTTCGGCCTCGCCGCCAGCATCCTGACAAAGGATCCCAAGCTCTACGACCGTTTCTGGGCCAACGTCCGATCCGGCGTAATCAACTGGAATCGGCCGACCAACGGAGCGCCATCCAATGCTCCCTTCGGCGGGGTCGGATTTAGCGGCAATCATCGTCCAAGCGCCTATTACGCCGCCGACTATTGCGCCTATCCGGTTACAAGTGTCGAAGCAGAAAACACCCGATCGGTAATACCTGAGGGCCTGCGCGACACTAGTGTTGCGGAGAACTAGATCGCAATGAGTAGAAGGCAGCCGACGCGTCTCGATCGAAGCTAATTGAGGCACCGTCCTTCGATCCGCCCCTGCCCTTGACTCGATCTGGGCGCGGTATTTTAATGCCGGGATGGGGCATGCGATCGCCCCATGAGGCGACATGCTGAAGTATCGCGTCCTAACTTCGAAAGGGACGCATCATGTCCGCGACCAATAGCATTAGCCCTGAAAAACTTGCCCGTTTGATCGGCACTTCCAACTGCCCGACGATCATCGATGTCCGTCCCAACTGCGACCAACTGTTGCCGGCGTCCATCGGGCGATCGGCAGACGATGTGAACGAATGGGCGCCTAACTTTTCCGGCCAAAAAATCGTTGTCAGTTGCGTCCACGGCAAGGAACGGAGTGCCGGCGTCGCGGCCATCCTTCGCAGCGAAGGCGCTGACGCAGAGATACTCGAAGGCGGATTTTCCGCGTGGCGCGATGCCGGACTTCCCGTGGTCGACGCCGCGAAACTGCCCGATCGGGATCCACTGGGCCGAACCGTCTGGGTCACGCGGGCGAGGCCCAAGGTCGACCGGATCGCATGCCCCTGGCTCATCCGCCGCTTCGTCGATCCGACGGCGGTCTTCCTGTTCGTCACACCGAGCGAAGTCGCGGGTGTGGCCGAGCGCTTCGGCGCAACGCCATTCGATGTCGACGGGGTGTTCTGGAGCCACCGCGGAGAGAAATGCACCTTCGACACGATGGTCGAGGAATTCGGCCTGGCCGCGATCGATGCTTTGGCGCGCCTCGCCGTGATCGTTCGCGGGGCCGACACAGCACGGCCGGAAATCGCACCGCAGGCGGCCGGGCTGCTGGCCGCGTCACTTGGTCTGTCTCGGATCTATTCCGATGATCTGGAGCAGCTTGAGGCCGGGATGCTGATTTACGATGCCTTTTACCGCTGGTGTCGGGACGCGGTCGACGAAACCCATGACTGGGTTTCGCACAAGCCCAGGCAAGCACGGCAGCCAGTGACCGCATAATGGCCGCGGCGGAGCCGACCCTGGCGGCGATCTTCATGCGCTTCCTGCGCTTCGGCCTGCTCGCCTGGGGTGGGCCGGTAGCGCAAATCGCGATGGTCAAGCGTGAGCTGGTAGAGGAAGAACAGTGGCTGACACCTGAGCGCTTCAATCGGCTGCTGGCCGTCTATCAGGTGCTGCCTGGGCCTGAAGCGCATGAGCTCTGTGTCCACCTCGGCATGATGAAGCGCGGACGGCTCGGCGGTCTCCTTGCTGGCCTCGGATTCATGCTGCCCGGCCTGCTCCTCATCCTCGCGCTGGCCTGGATCTATCAGCGGCTTGACCTCGACCGGCCGCTGATCGCGGCAATTTTCCTCGGCATCCAGATCGGAGTCATCGCGCTCATCATCCGTGCCGTGCATCGCATCGGCGAGCATGTGCTGACCGACAAATGGCTGTGGGCGGTCGGCATTTCCAGCGCAACCGCCTCACTGCTTGGCGTCAGCTTCTGGATCGTCCTGCCCGTCGCAGGGCTCACCTATGCATTACTCGCCGCTGAGCGCTACTGGCTGGCAGCCGCGGTGGCTCTGGCCGGCATTGCCGCCGCCTTCTGGTTCACCGGTCCGGTCGAGGGACTGACCGGCGCGGCCGGTGCGAGCGCCGTAACGCCGGGTTCGGTCAGCGCGCTGGCGCTGTTCGTCTCCGGACTCAAGGCGGGCCTTCTGACCTTTGGCGGCGCCTACACCGCCATTCCCTTCGTGCGGAACGACGCAGTGGGCCGCGGCTGGATTGGTGAAGGCCAGTTCTTGGACAGCCTGGCGCTGGGTGGGATCATCCCTGCCCCGCTGATCATTTTCGCGACCTTCGTCGGTTATCTTGCCGGAGGCCTGGCCGGAGCGCTGGCAATCACTGCCGGCATCTTCCTGCCCGCCTTTTCCTTTGCGCTTTTGTTCTACGACCGGCTGGAGCGAGTGATTGAGGATGAGCGGCTGCATAGCCTGCTGGAAGGCGTCGCGGCAGGCGTCGTCGGGCTGATCGCGGTAACCGCGCTGCAGCTCGGATGGAATGTGGCGCAGTCGGTGCCATCACCCCTCGTCGCGGCGATAATTTTCGGCGCCTCGCTGGCGCTGCTCTACCTGTGGAAGTCCAAGCTCAACGTGCTTGCGGTCGTTGCCGGGGCCGCGATCCTCGGCACCTTGTTCGCGTTGGGCGCGCCGTGAGCACTCCACCCGAAATCCTTATCATCACCCGGCGAGACATCCGGCGAGTGATGCAGCCTTCCGACTATCTGGCTGCGGTGGAACTGGGCTTCCGGGCCGGGGCAATGGGGAAGGCGGGCGCGCCGCACCCCATGCACATTCCGGTCACCCGCGGCGACTTCCACGCCAAGGGCGCCAGCATCTCGCTCGGCCGTGACTATGTTGCGGTAAAGATCAACGGCAATTTCCCCGGAAATCCGGCGAAACACGGCCTCCCCACCATCCAGGGCGCGATTGTATTGGCCGACGGCGGCAATGGTGCCGTGCTCGCCATCATCGATTCCGTCGAAGTCACAATCCAGCGGACGGCGGCAGCAAGCGCTATCGCCGCCAAACTGCTGGCGCGACCGGACTCGAACACCTTGCTAATTTGTGGCTCCGGCGAGCAGGGCCGCGCCCATGCGATTGCGCTGCCGGACGTCCTACCGATCAAGCGCTGCCTGCTCTGGGATCGCGAAACTGAAGCCGCCGAGGCGCTGGCGGCTGAATTGGATGCTGTTGCCGTTCAGGACGTGGAATCGGGTGCGGAGCAAGCCGACGTGATCGCCTGCTGCACTACGGCGCATGAGCCGTTTCTGGATTTGGGAATGGTTCGGCGGGGAACGTTCATCGCCGCAGTGGGTGCAGACAATTCCGACAAGAACGAGATCGCGCCGGCACTGATGGCAGCGGCCAGGGTGGTGACGGACGTCACCACCCAGTGCATCGAAATGGGCGATCTTCACCATGCGATCGAGGCCGGGACCATGGCTGCCGCAGAGGTCTATGCAGAGCTGGGCCAGCTCCTAGTCAGCGAGAAGGCGGGCCGCACTTCCCAGGAGGAGATCTTCATCTTCGATTCAACTGGCATTGGCCTGCAGGATGTCGCGGCTGCGGCAGCAATCTACGAGCGTTGCAGCGGCGACCTCTCCGTTCAGTCGATATCGTTTTCGGCGCCTTAGCTCCGCATCTCCGGCAAATAATCGCTCTCGCCCGGATCGCTGAACTTGGTGATCTTAGCGTCGAAGCGCAGTCGGACCTTGCCGGTGGCGCCATGGCGCTGCTTGGCGACGATCAGCTCGGCGGTGCCGTAGACCCGCGCCATTTCTTCCTGCCAAGCGGCGAATTCGGGATGATCTTCGGCAGGCTGCTTGGCGGCGACATAATAGTCCGGGCGGAACACGAACCAGACCATGTCGGCGTCCTGCTCGATCGAGCCGGATTCACGAAGGTCCGACAGTTGCGGCTTCTTGTCTTCACGCTGTTCGACGGCGCGGCTCAGCTGCGACAGTGCGATGACCGGCACGTCGAGTTCCTTGGCGAGGGTCTTGAGGCCGCGGCTGATCTCCGAGATCTCGTTGACCCGGTTGTCGTTACTCGACTTGCCGGTGCCCTGAAGCAGCTGGAGGTAGTCGACGACGACCATGCCGATGCCCTTTTGACGCTTGAGGCGTCGAGCTCGAGCGCGGAGCGCGGCGATAGTCAGGCCCGGGGTATCGTCGATGTAAAGCGGCAGCGTCGAAAGCTCGCCCGCCGCCCGGGCCAGTGACCGGAACTCCTGCTGGCTAATCTTGCCCATGCGGAGGTTTTCAGAGCTGATCCCCGACTGCTCGGCCAGGATACGCGTCGCCAGCTGGTCGGCCGACATTTCCAGGCTGAAGAAAGCGACCGGCGCGCCGGCGCTCTTTTCCGGAGCGATCCCGTCTTCCTGGTCGCGAATGAAGCGCTGCGCCGCACTGAACGCCATATTGGTCGCAAGCGAGGTTTTGCCCATGCCCGGGCGGCCGGCGACGATCACCAGGTCGCTTTTATGCATGCCGCCGACTTTGGTGTTGATCCCGTCGAGGCCGGTGGTGATGCCCGAAAGGTGGCCACCACTGTTCAAGGCCTTTTCGGCCTGCTCGAGCGCGAGCCGCGTGGCGTCGCCGAAGCTCTTCACGGAATTGGCCGTGCCCCCCTCTTCGGCGACGCGATAGAGCTCGCTTTCGGCCCGTTCGATCTGGGCCAGCGGCTCTACTTCCTCCGATGTGTCCAGCGCGCCCTCGACCAGGTCGCGCCCGACTCCGACCAGTGCCCGGAGCAGGGCGAGGTCGTAAATCTGCTTGGCGAAATCGCGCGCGCCGATAACCGCCGCGCCGGATCCCGTCAGCTGGGCTAGATAGGCCGGTCCGCCCACTTCCTTCATCGCTTCGTCCGCGTCGAAGATCGGTTTCAGCGTAACCGGGTTGGCGACCATATTCTTGTCGGTCATCCGAAGGACGGCTTCGTAGATGCGGCCGTGCAGCGGTTCGAAGAAATGGTGCGGCTTCAAGCGCAGCTGGATGTCCTCGACCAAGCGGTTGTCGATCATCAGCGCGCCCAGCAGCGCGGCCTCCGCCTCGATATTCTGAGGGAGCGAGGGGGTGGCGGGCGCTTCAGCCCCACCGTCGATTCGAACTACTTCGGCCATGAGTTTGCTCTAAGGCTATCCAGCCCGCTGAGGATATCGGGAACAAATGTAGCACGACTGTGGATAATCTGTGAGCCGAACCACTTGCCTGTCGGCGGGATTCCCCAAACTTGCGAAGCCGTGTCGTCCACAGAAAAAGATCACGGTGGAATTGATGGCGCGATAGTGCCTCGCTAGCCACACCCCATGACCATTCAATCGGACCGCTGGATTCGCGACCAGGCTCTCAATCACCGTATGATCGAACCGTTCGTCGAGGCGCAGCGGCGCGAAGGCTGTATCAGCTACGGCCTGTCCTCTTATGGCTATGACGCGCGCGTTGCCGACGAATTCAAGATATTCACCAACGTCGACAGCGCGACCGTGGACCCCAAGGACTTCGCGTCCAACAGCTTCGTCGACCGCCAGACCGATGTTTGCATAATTCCACCGAATAGTTTTGCGCTCGCCCGGACGGTCGAATATTTCAGGGTTCCCGAGGACGTGCTGGTGATCTGCCTCGGCAAATCGACCTACGCCCGCTGCGGGATCATCGTGAACGTTACGCCCCTGGAACCTGGCTGGGAGGGGCATGTGACGCTGGAATTCTCCAACACCACGCCCCTTCCCGCCAAGATCTATGCCAATGAAGGCGCGTGCCAGTTCCTGTTCCTGAAGGGCAATGAACGGTGCGAGATCAGTTACGCCGACCGTGCCGGCAAATATATGGGGCAACGTGGAGTGACATTGCCCAAGCTCTGATAGGCTAAAGCGACAGCGTTGGCTGGCCTGCTCGGCGGGCGATGCCCTTCGTCACTTGACTCTTTGCAGCAAAAGTGGGCGTTTGATTTCGCTCGGATTACCGCGAACCTCGCAAGGGGAAGCGTTATGGCCGATCCCACCGATCCCGTATTACCACCTGCCGACCCCACCGATCCCGTATCGCCACTCGCCGAAACGACCGCGGCAGGGCCCGCCCCCGGCATAGGTCTAGCGATCTCCGGTGGCGGTTACCGCGCAATGCTGTTCCATCTGGGGTCGTTCCTTCGCCTGTTCGAGGTTGGGCTGCTGAAGAAGCTCGACCGAATTTCCAGCGTCTCCGGAGGGTCGATAACCTCCGCTAAGATCGCGCTTGAATGGGACCGGCTGGGAAGTCGGGATCACTTCGTCGAACATGTCGTCGGCCCGATCCGTGGGCTCGCCGGGACGACGATCGACGTTCCCTCGGTCGCCGGAGGAGTCCTGCTTCCCGGAAGCGTGGCCGACCGAATCTCCGGCTTCTATCGAAGGCATTTGTTCGGCGACGCCACGCTTCAGGACCTGCCCGACGAGCCGCGCTTCGTGATCAACGCGACCAGCGTCGAAACGGGCAGCCTGTGGCGCTTTTCGAAACCCTACATGCGCGACTGGCGCGTCGGCAAAGTCGATAATCCCGATGTCCCGCTTGCCGATGCGGTCACTGCATCCTCCGCTTTCCCGCCGGTGCTCTCCCCCTTTGTGCTCGAAGTCGATCCCGCGGATTTCTCGGTGGTCGAGCAAGGCGTCGACGCGAAGTTCTTGTCGGACATCTCGCTGACCGACGGCGGCGTTTACGACAATCTGGGCCTGGAGACGGTGTGGAAGCGCTATCAGACCGTGCTCGTCTCCGATGCTGGCGGGCTGCTCGCCCTCGATCCATCGCCGCCGGCCGACTGGGCGCGGCACGCGCTGCGGGCAATTGAAATCATCCATGGCCAGGTTTCGTCAGTGCGAAAACGTCAGGTCATCGCTTCCTATCAGTCCGGCGAAAGGAGCGGCGCCTATTGGGGGATTGCGTCCGATATCGGCCGTTACCAACTACCCGATGCCCTCCCCGCGCCGCTCGGTCGGACGCGGCAGCTGGCGGAAACCGCGACACGGCTCAAGCGCCTCGGCAAGGATGACCAGGAACGGCTGATCAACTGGGGCTACGCGGTGTGCGACGCTGCAATCCGCAAACATTATCCAGAGGCGAGCGCCCAGGCACCGGGTGGATACCCTTACCCGATCGGAGTTTGATCGATGGCCCACCGTCTTCCGCCACAGATCATCGATCTGCTCTTGCTTGGGGCTCCGGAACGCCGTCGCCAGCTCCAAGACCTGCCGATCCTCGGCGACGTGTGGAGCCACGTTGCTGACAAGCCCGACCTTCCGCCGGATCTATTGATCATCCCCGCTAGGGGACATGCTACGGCCGACGTTGCGCGCTTGCTCAAGGCGCCGGGCGAGAGGCATAACCGAGGTCGCGGCGATATCAGCGTTGCCTTCATCGAAGGCATTATCGTTGCCACCTTATCCCTTCGCGACCTCGTCGAATTTGTGATCCCTGCCACCAAATGGTGGAAGGGCATCGAGGATGATTGGCAGCCGGAGGCGAAGCGGACATCTCCGAAACTCGCGCAATGGATTTCCGCCGAAATCCGCAACCTCCTGCCAAGACCGGCCGAGATTAGCCCGGCCGACGTCAGCCGCCGGCGCGCCGAATTTGCTCCAAACAGCAGTGCCGAAGCGGCGGCACGAATGGGCGCACTGATCGGAACTTTCGTCGCTGCCCAAGTTGAGATGAAGGAACATCCGGAACGTCAGACTCCAAACTGGAGCGACTTTGGCCCGGATCCACAGCGCATTTTCCGGGCGGTTGTGGATTTCTTCGAGCCCGAACGGATTGCCCGCCTCGGCGTCAGCGCGCTTCAAACCATCTTCGATAATTACCATGGGCTCAAACGGGACGGTGCCGATCATCGGGGCGCGATCTTTCAGGTCACGACCAACCGCGTTGCCGAAATGGCCCTCTGGGATTCGGTACCTGCAATCAAGGCCGATGCAGCGCGAACCTTATTCTCGATCAGCTGTGAAAAGCTCGGCTGGGCCGTGATCGACAGCGGCATCGACCACCGGCACCCGGCTTTCCGGGATCAAAAACACGCTCACAAGGTCATCACGGAGTCTGGAGTCCTCAAGGCCGACCCCGACAAATCGCCCTACAAAGAGCAAATGCGGCATCGCATCCGTGCGGCGTTCGACTTTACCCGAATTCGCGCCATCCTTGGCGTCAAGGATAGCGAAATCCCGGCGATTGGCGCGGCAATTGCGGCCAATAATGGACTGGCAAAGCGCGATTGTACCCAGCGCCTCAAAAAGATCATCGATGACCGCGACAACGGCCGGCCAGTCGATTGGCGGAACGTGGAGCCGCTGGTTTCATTGGATCTGGCCGTGGCGCCCCCTCCCGAGGTCGTCCACGGCACTCACGTCGCCGGCATAATTGGCGCTGACTGGCAGGAAAGAAACACCGTCACTGGTAATTTCGACGTCCGGATTCAGGGTGTCTGCCCCGACATACGCCTCTACGATTTTCGGGTGCTGGGAAGTGATCGCGGCGATAGCGAATTCGCCGTCTCGGCGGCGCTTCAGTTCATCCGTTATTTCAACGAGGCGCTCGGTTTCCAGCGGATCCACGGGGTCAATATGAGCCTTGCGATCCGCCATAATGTGCGAAACTACGCATGCGGCCAGACCCCGGTGTGCAAGCAGGCAGAGAGTCTGGTCGCCAACGGCGTGGTCGTCGTCGCTGCGGCGGGGAATCGCGGCTATCTGCAATACCAGCTCGCCGACCAGTCGGTTTACGAGGGCTATGCCGCGTCAAGCATAACCGACCCCGGCAATGCCGACGGGGTAATCACCGTCGGCGCAACCCATCGCAGCGCGCCGCACACCTATGGCGTCAGCTTCTTCTCTAGCCGTGGGCCGACCGGCGACGGTCGACAAAAGCCCGATCTGCTTGCGCCTGGCGAGAAGATCACGAGCTGCGTCGGTTCGGACCGCGACGATGCAATGGACGGCACCAGCATGGCTGCCCCGCACGTCAGCGGGGCCGCGGCACTGCTGATGGCGCGCCACGAGGAGCTGAAGGGCAATGCGCCTCGAATCAAGGAAATCCTTTGCAACACGGCGACCGATCTGAGGCGCGAGCGACAGTTCCAGGGCCACGGAATGGTCGACGTTCTGCGCGCGATTCAATCAATCTGAGGAGCCGGCGATGCAATTTGAATTTCTTCCGGCGTTTCAGGGCGACTGCTTCCTGATCCATGCGGGCACCAAGGCCAAACCTGTGCTGATCCTGGTCGATGGCGGGCCGGGCGGCACCTATAATAAGCATCTCAAGCCGAGGTTGATGCAGCTTCGCGACGAACGCGAGTTGGACGAGTTCACCCCGCTTGTGATCAATCTGGTGATCGTCAGCCACGTCGACGATGATCATATCAATGGCATCGTCGAGCTGTTCCGTGACATCCGCAAAGCGAAAATGAACGGGGATCCGCCCCTCTTCACAGTGCTTGGCCTGTGGCACAACAGTTTCGACGAGATCATCGGCAATGATGAGGTCAACGTAGCGACGGCGCAGTTCGGTACCGCCTCGATCGCGCCGGTCATGGCCGATTCGGAGAGCCACGAGCAATTCGATGCAGCTTTGATCTTGCAGAGCATTGCCCAAGGCAACGAACTTCGCGACCTGGCCAATTCCGACGAGTTGCAGATACCGATCAACGACGGTTTCGGCGGGCTAATCAAAAGTTCGCCTGGCAAGAAGGCCGTCCGTAAGATCGGCGGCGTTAGTTTCACTGTGATCGCTCCGCGGGCACCTGAGCTGGTCAAACTTCAGAAAGATCATGACAAGTGGCTGAAAGAGCAAAAGAAAGCCGGAAAAGTGATCACGCCGGGCTCGATGCTGCAGGCGATGCTGGACACGGCCGTTCCCAATCTTTCGAGCATCGTTCTTCTTGCGGATGACGGCAAGCGAACGGCACTCCTCACCGGGGACGCGCGAGCGGACTTCATCGTCACCGGCGCGGAAGAGATCGGGCTGATCGCAAAGGGGGCCACGCTCGACGTAGACCTGTTCAAGTTGCCGCACCACGGAAGCGACCGGAACGTCGATCCATCGAGCCTGCAGCGAATTCGTGCGAAGCAGCATTTATTCACGGGGAACGGCCTGTTCGGCAATCCCGAACGTGCCACGTTCGAGATGTTGCGCGACGCTCGGCCCGGCGCTGAGATGGAGCTCTACCTGACCTACGACATCGCTTCGATCGACCCGACCCGGAAGGTCGTACACGCGCAGGAACGGCAGAAGGCGATCAACAGGGGCAAACCGCCGGGCCCCGTGTGGTCCGATTCTGCCAATGCTCTGGCGACGCTGGTGCCCAATCTTCCGAATTCGATGAAGGTGATCCAGCCCACCGGGCCTGCGGTGAAGCTTTAATCGCCAACCGCGATTGTCAGGCCGGCTGCTTCTTCCGTTCGGCCCGTTCGGTTTTTGCCGCATCGTGCTCGAGAAGCTCCCGGGCACGCAGGATCATCTCCACCCAATCGTGGAACGCATGGGCCAACTTGGTCACAACCTCCTTCAGCGGCCCTTCCTTCAAGCACCCGTCCGCATCGAAGCTGTCGTCCGAAACGTGACCTAGATAGGCTTCGGGTTGCTGCATCACCGGCATGTTGAGGAATACGCAGGCCTGTCGCAGCTGGTGATTGGCCCCGAATCCACCGATTGCGC
>DASTVY010000105.1:0-4399 GCA_035758865.1 Sphingomicrobium sp.
TCGACGATGCAACCGCGGAAGCGCTCAACGGAGCAGTGGCGAAAGGGGCGATGCCGCCGCTGGTGATGGTCGTCGACGACTGCAAGGCCGCCTTTGACCGGTTGGCCGCCCGCGGCGTGGAGTTCACCCAGGAACCGGTTGAACGGTTCGGAAGCGTCGATGCAAGCTTCCGCGACCCGTCTGGCAACGGGTGGAAAATGATCCAGGCGCGGTGAGATGCACGCGCGATTTTTCAGGACGATGCCTGCGGCGCAGGCAGTTTCAACGGAGGGCAGGATGAATTTCAATCAATGGGTCCGGCAAATCCACCGCTGGCTGGCGATCGTCTTCACCCTGGCGGTGATCGCCAATCTGGTGGCGATGACCCAGGGACAGCCGCCGATGTGGATCGTCTATTCGCCGTTGCCACCGCTGTTCCTGATGCTTGCGACCGGCCTCTACATGTTCGCTCTGCCCTATATGGGCAAGTGGCGCAAAGCCCAGGAGAAGGTGCAATGACCGAGACATTGGTCGATTGGCGCGGCGAGACGCTCGAGCGCATCCGCAACCTCATTAGGCAAGCAGACCCCGAAGCGATCGAGGAGCGCAAATGGGTCAAGCCCGGCAACCCGTCAGGCGTGCCGACCTGGTCGCACGCCGGGATCATCTGCACAGGCGAGACTTACAGGGACAAGGTCAAGCTGACCTTTGCTCGCGGTGCCTCGCTGGCGGACCCGTCTGGCCTGTTCAACGCCAGCCTCGATGCCGGCACGCGCCGCGCGATCGACATCCGGGAGGGCGAGCAGCTCGACGAGGCGGCGTTCAAGGCGCTGATCGGCGAGGCGGTCGCGGTGAATTTGGCAGCCAAGGCGAAGTAGGGGATGGAGCCCACCTTTTTCCCAACCGAGGCGGATTTTCGGCACTGGCTCGAGAAAAACCACCTGTCCGCCGACGAGCTCCTTGTCGGCTTCTGGAAGAAGGGCAGTGGCAAGCCGTCGATCGACTGGCCGCAAGCGCGTGACCAGGCCTTATGCTTCGGCTGGATCGACGGGATCAGGAAATCTCTGGGCGACGATTCCTACACCATCCGCTTCACCCCGCGTCGCAAGGGGAGCATCTGGAGCAAGGTCAATGTCGAGCGCTTCACGGCGCTGAAGGCGGATGGCCAGATGACCGCTGCCGGCGAGCGGGCATATGAGGAAAACAAGCACAAGAGCGGCCTCTACGCCTATGAGCGGGAATTGGCGGCGCTTAGCCCGGACGATGAGGCGAAATTCCGCAAGAACAGCAAGGCCTGGGCCGATTGGGAGAAGAGACCGCCGGGCTATCGCAAGGTTGTGCTCCACTGGGTGACCAGCGCCAAGAAGCCCGAGACGCGAGCCAAAAGGCTCGGCATTCTGATCGAGAGTTCAGCCAAGAATGAGAAAATCCCGGGTTATGACATCGGGACCAAGAAATAGTGCGCCCGCTTAGTCCCGGTAGGCCGCCTCGATATTGTTGCCGTCAGGGTCGAGCAGGAAGGCCCCGTAATAGCCGTCGCCACGACGAGGCCCCGGTTGGCCATTGTCGGTTCCGCCCGCGGCAAGCCCCGCTTCATGAAAGGCATGCACCATTTCCTTGGACGAGGCGATGAAGGCGATGTGGGTCTGGTTGATGCCCGGCCGGGAACCTTCGACCCAATAGGAAGGCCTTTGCGTTCCGATCCACAGATAGGGAATCGGCTCCTCCTTGCTTCGTCCCAGTACGAAGGACTCGGGGCTATTGTCGGCGGTCGCCAGGCCGAGCGCCTCAGCGATCGCGTCATAGAAGCGTCGAGCCTTCGCCAGGTCGGTAACAACGAAGCCGGTATGATCGAGCATATGCGTTCCCCGTCCCAAAGCGACCGCTGTCCAATCCCCTGGACGATCGGGTCGTCGAGATGGGGATGCCGGCTGGTAAAGTAGGAATTCATCTGCCAGCGTCGCAGCTGGCTCTTTGTCATCCGTGAAATAAACGCCGATAATCGTTCAACGTCGCTAAGTTCACAAAAATGGCCTCTGCCTCAATGAAAATAGTGAAGTTAAGCGGAGCGCGCCTGTGATCGCCGTGACTGCGCCCCTGCAGATATGGAGCAACTCCGAGGGCAGTTCGCACTTCCTGGTGCTTCCGAACGACGAATCGATCGAAATTCGCGCGCATGCGCTGATGAATCCGCGCGGGTTTCGCTCGGCCCGGGTCGAATGCAGGATCGGCGACGTCAGCTGGCGAACGTCCGTCTTTCCGCGGAAGAGCGGCGGCTATTTCCTGCCGGTGAAGATCGATGTCTGCCGACGCGCCGGCATTGTCGCCGGAGACGAGGTCAGGGTCGAGCTAGACCTTCTGTAGCGGTTCGATCCGAAGTGCTTTGGAATTGCGCTCATAGCCATCGGCCATGTCGCGCAGCGTCTGCGCCGTGAAGCGGTCGCTGATCGACCCCGCCAGGCGGCGGCAACGATCGGCCTGGTCGGCCAGCGGGCCAACCTGCTCCTCGCTAACATCGATGATCATATTGATAGCGCCGATGAGGTCGCCGAACTCGTCGAACAAAGGCGTAGGGTAAGGCAGAAAAGCCCGCCGGCTGCCGTCCGGGCGCATGGCGATTGCGATTTCGCCTCGGACCGGGCGCTTCTCGCGAATGGCGGTGGCCATCGGACAGCAATCGTTCGGGATCGTCTCGTCGCTCAACGTGTGCATTTCGCAGGTGATGCACCATCGATCCTTGCCGAGTTCGGGTTCGCGACCGGCAAAGTCGGCGCAGGCCTGGTTCCAATAGGTCACGCGTCCTTCCGGATCGGTCAGATAGACGGGGACGGGCAGGGCATCGAGCACCGCTCGGCGTTCGACGCGGTGATGCTCCAGCGCCTCGAGCGCGCTGTCGAGATAGATGTCGGCAATTGGTGAAGAATGCATGATGTTCAGGCCAGTCGCCGGACTTAACCTTGAGACTGGCCGCCAGTTCCCCGACTTTCGAAACTCCTCGCGGTTGTGGTGAGCGGGCAACAGCCTAGCGCAGGCGCTTGACCATCAGGCGCCCGTCCTCGCCAACCTTGGTTCCGAAATTGGGAACTGCCTTGATCAACTCGCTCAATCGAGTGAAGCCGTAATTGCGAACCGCAAAGCTGGAAACCGCCTTGGCGCGTTGCCCCATCTCACTCAGCGCCGCATAGCCTTCCTCGTCCCGCTTTGACGCCTTGAAAGCGGCGCCCAGCACCTGGAGCAGCTCGGCGTCGATCGCGCGCTGGCCCTTGGCCGCCGGCGGCGCCTCGATCAAATCGTCCATATCGGTCGCCAGTGCGGCGACGTCGAAGAAGCGGGTACAGGCCTGCTGGAAGCTTTGCGGGGTTTTGGCGGTACCAAAGCCATAGACCGGAAGCCCGTCCTCGCGGATCCGCTGGGCCAGCGGCAGGAAGTCCGAATCCGACGACATGATTCCGAACCCGTCGACATGGCCGCGATACAATAGGTCCATCGCGTCGATCGTCATCCGCATGTCGGTGGAGCTCTTGCCCTTGACCACGTCGAACTGCTGCATCGGAACGATCGAATGGAGTCCGGTCAGTTGTCCCCAGCCCTTGAGGCTGGTCTTGGCCCAATTGCCGTAGGCCCTGCGGATATTGATCGTTCCCAGCTCGCCCAGCACCAGCAGCACCTCGTCAAGATGGTCGGGAGAGGCATTATCCGCGTCGATCAGCAATGCGATGTTCAGCTCTGATTCGGCGTAATCATTTCGGTCAGTCATCGAGTCTTCCGCTCTGTTTATCTGCCGTTCATACCGCAACGGGGTCGGAACGAAATCGGCGTCTGAACGCTAATACCCCACACAGGGGCGGGGAGATGTAATGAGGAGGATTAGAGTCATGAAACGCCTGGTACTAGTATCGGCAATTGCGGCCAGCGTGTCTGTAGCAGGCTGCACCACCACCGATCCGTATGGCTACAACAATAATCCGCAGGCGCAACGCGCCGTCCAGGGCGCTGCGCTCGGCGGCCTAGTCGGTGCGGCGACCGGTGCCGTTGTTGGCGGCGTCAGCCCCGTCGAAGGTGCGCTAGTTGGTGCTGCACTGGGTGGCGTTGCCGGAGCGGTCATCAAGGGTAAGCAATATTATCGCGATACCCGCGGCTATTGCTATTACGTCGACCAATATGGCAACCCGATCTACGATTATAACGTTCGTTGCTAGTTAGTTAGCGCGATAAGCTTAGACGGGGCGGAAGCGATCTTCCGCCTCGTCGAGCACATAAAGCCGACCTTCCGCGATCGAAAAATGGGCGCCGTGCAGCTTTAGCCGACCGGCTTTTTCGCGTTCCACGATCCACGGGAACGTCCGCAGGTTGGCAAGCGAAACCTTGACGGCCTCCTGCTCCATGTCCCGGAAGGCATCGCCATCAAGCTCAGAGTGAT
>DASTVY010000183.1:0-5208 GCA_035758865.1 Sphingomicrobium sp.
AGGGCGGTTTCCACCTCGATCCTGACCCAGTCGTCAGGATCCATGATCCGCGCCGGCTGGCCCTTGCGCTGGGAGCGCCAGGACTTGCCGATGACCACCAGCAGTGCTCCGCAGTCGGCCAAAATCGCCTGCAGATGTTCGTGGAAATCGACTCCCGCGGGCATGGAATCGATGTCCATGAACACCCGGTCCGTGCCGAATTCCTGCACCAACCTGTCGAAGATGCGCCCGGTCACTCCAGCGCTGTCTTCGCGGCGATAAGACAGGATGATGGTTGACTGTCCCCCAGACATTGGCACCGCCTAGCAATGTTTCACAAGGTCGAGAAGCGTTCGGCGGTTTACAGCACCGGACCGCATCACTATCGGCCCGCCATGCAGCCTACCGAATCCATCCTGATCGTCGACTTCGGCAGCCAGGTGACGCAGCTGATCGCGCGCCGGGTGCGCGAGGCCGGCGTCTACTGCGAGATCGCCCCGTTCAGCCATAGTCTCGCCGCCTATGAGCGGATGAAGCCCAAGGGCATCATCCTTTCGGGATCGCCCGCCGGCGTACCGGAAGAGGATAGCCCGCGAGCTCCGCAGGAGCTGTTCGACGCCGGCCTTCCGATCCTTGGCATTTGCTACGGCCAGCAAGTCATGAGCCACCAGCTCGGCGGGCGGGTCGAGCCCGGCAACCAGGGCGAATGGGAAGGCGAGTTCGGCCGCGCCTTCATCACCATCACCGAAGAGTGCCCGCTGTTCGACGGGCTGTGGGCGGTCGGCGAGCGGCACCAGGTGTGGATGAGCCACGGCGACAAGGTGACCGCCTTCGCGCCGGGCTTCAGGATCGTTGCGGTCAGCGATGGCGCGCCGTTCGCGGTGATCGCCGACGAGGAGCGGCAGTTCTACGGGACGCAGTTCCATCCGGAAGTCGCGCATACCCCCGACGGGGCGAAGCTGATCGCCAACTTCGTCCACCGCGTCTGCGGGCTCAAGGGCGACTGGACGATGGCGGCCTATCGCGAGACCAAGGTCGCCGAGATCCGCGAGCAGGTCGGCAAGGGAAAGGTCATCTGTGGCCTGTCGGGCGGAGTCGACAGCTCGGTTGCGGCGATCCTGATTCACGAGGCGATCGGCGACCAGCTGACCTGCGTATTCGTCGACCATGGCCTGCTTCGATTGAACGAGCGCGAACAGGTCGAGACGCTGTTCCGCGACCATTACAATATCCCGCTGCTGGTGGTGGATGCGGAGGACCGCTTCATGGCGGGCCTCTCCGGAGTCACCGACCCCGAGGCCAAGCGCAAGTTCATCGGAGCCGAGTTCATCGCCGTGTTCGAAGAGGAAGCGAAGAAGCTCGGCGGGGCGGATTTCCTTGCCCAGGGCACGCTCTATCCGGACGTGATCGAGAGCGTCAGCTTCACCGGCGGACCGTCGGTGACGATCAAGAGCCATCACAATGTCGGCGGGCTGCCTGAGCGGATGAATATGAAGCTGGTCGAGCCGCTGAGGGAGCTTTTCAAGGACGAGGTGCGCGACCTCGGCCGCGAGCTGGGGCTCGACGAGCGGTTCGTCGGGCGCCATCCCTTCCCGGGGCCGGGCCTCGCCATCCGAATCCCGGGCGAGGTGACCAAGGAGCGCTGCGACATCCTGCGCAAGGCCGACGCCGTCTACCTCGACGAGATCCGCAACGCCGGGCTGTACGATGCGATCTGGCAGGCGTTCGCGGTGCTCCTGCCAGTGCGGACGGTCGGCGTGATGGGCGATTACCGGACGTATGACAGCGTCTGCGCGCTGCGCGCCGTCACATCCGTCGACGGAATGACCGCCGACGTCTATCCGTTCGACGCCGCATTCCTGTCGCGCTGCGCGACGCGGATCATCAACGAGGTGAAGGGCATCAACCGAGTGGTCTACGACTATACGTCCAAGCCTCCCGGCACCATCGAGTGGGAGTGACGGCTGATCCGGAATCGAATGTCCGTTTTCGACCCATTCCGGTCATTAACGCCGTTGCGTCGCATTAAATGGGCAATGGCCGCTCGTTGACTCGCCCACCGCGCAAGCGCACGCTCCATCCATGTCGACTACGGCGTTGGACGCCGGGGGCAGGCGGTCGGCATCGTCCTCGGCTTTTCTCGTCGGGCTTCTCGGCGTTGCAATCCTCCTGTCCTACGTCGACCGTGGCCTCCTCGCCGTCTCCGGACCGTTGCTGAAAGATGAGCTTGGCCTCAGCGCCACGGAGTTTGGCCTCGCCGTCTCCGCTTTCTTCTGGGTCTACGCACCAGGCCAGCTGGTTGGCGGCTGGCTCGTCGACCGCTTCGACGCCAAGCGGCTGTTCGGCGGCGGCGTCGCCTTATGGGGAGTGGCCACCGCCTCAATGGGCGCCGTGGGCGGTCTGTTCTCCCTAGTGGCGCTGCGGGCAATCCTCGGTTTCAGCCAGTCGTTCTGCTTCACCGGCAGCTCGAAGATGATTGCCCACCATTGCCGCGCCGAGAGCCGCGGCGGAGCCAACGGTGTCGTGATGTGCGGCATCGGATTCGGACAGATGGTCGGTGCGGGCGCCGGCGGGATGATCATGGCGCTGCTCGGCTGGCGCGCCATGTGTGTCTTCTTCGGCCTGCTGACTTTGGCGTGGCTAATTCCTTGGCTGCGGGTGCGTATCAAACAGCACCAAGGAGCGGCCGACACGCAGGTCGCGCCCGTGCCACTTGTCGAAATACTTCGGCGCCGCGCCGTGTGGGGTTCGGCCGCAGCGCATTTCTGCAACAATTACGGACTCTATTTCGTGATCACTTGGCTACCCCTTTACCTCGTGGGCGAGCGCGGAATGAGCATTGTGTGGATGGCGACGGTCACCGCCGCGATCTACGGGATCCAGGCGTTGAGCTGCTTGACGAGTGGCTGGCTGAGCGATCGGCTGGTCGCGAAGGGACGCCACGAGGGTGGTGTGCGCAAGGCGGTGCAAGTCCTGGCCAACATGATAAAGGCCGGCGCAATTGTCGCGAGCGCAATAGCGTGGAGCGAAACCGCGATGATACTGTGGCTGTCCGTCGCGGCCGCTATGATGGGCGCCACCAACACGCAAAACTTCGCCGTCGCGCAGATTTTCGCCGGCCCACGCGCTGCAGGGCGCTGGGTGGGCATCCAGAACTTCGGCGGCAATTGCGCCGGGATCCTCGGGCCGGTGATCACCGGTCTGATTGTCGACGCCAGCGACAGCTATACGGTCGCCTTCGTGGTTGCAGGCTCAATCACCTTCGGCGGAGCGCTCATCTGGGGCTTGGTCGTGCCGCGGGTGGAACCTGTCCGATGGGACGAAGAGCCCGCGCACGCCGCCTAGCTGGCGCTTATGACCGCTTTCCACCCAATCCGGTCATAGCAGAGGTCGGGTTATCCCTTATGGCGCGGACCAAGCCGCGCAATCATGTTCTCTCCGAAACTGGAGGGGATTAAGGCAGGTCACATGTTGTACCGGTCCCGGATCCCATTGTTCATTGCGACGTTGATCTTCGTCGCAGATGCGGGTGGTGCCCAGGCGCAAACGATAGAACCTGGCACCGGCCCCGAGACAAGCTCGGCCAAGGCGGCGGATGAATGGAAGTTTGCAACGGTGACATACGCCTGGCTGGCGGGAGCTAAGGGCGATGTTGACGTGATCGGTCCAGTCGAACCAGTCGGCCTCGACCTGTCTTTGGGCGACGTGATCGACAGCTTCAAGTTCGCCTTCATGGGTTCGGCTGAAGCACAGAAGGGACGGCTCGTCCTGCTTGGCGACTTGACCTTCATCCATCTGCAGGCGGACCACGGTATCGATATTCGTGACCAGAACTTCATCGATGCCGAGTTGGATTCGAGGACGATCGATATAACCACGCTCGGCGGTTATCGCGTGACCGGGGATAACCCTGTCATCGTCGATGTGCTGGGTGGGATGCGCGCCAACTTCTTTAAGAATACGCTGGAGCTGGACGGGCCAAACCAGTCAGTGGAAGGCGAAAAGCAGGAAACATGGTTCGACCCGCTTCTTGCCTGTCGTGCGACCGTACCGCTCGGCGGCAAATGGGGTATGTCGCTGTATGGCGACATCGGGGGGTTTGGCATTGCTTCGGATCTAACTTGGCAGGCGCAGGCGACGGTCGATTACAACATCAACGAGAAATTCCGGCTGATGGCCGGCTGGCGGCATTTCAAGGTCGATTATGACAAGGGCGATTTCCTATACGACGTCGCCCAGTCAGGCCTCTACCTGGGCCTTCGGATGCAGATGTAGCTCCTGCTCAAAGTCATGCCCTTTCTTTTGGCGCCGGCAAGCCCAACGACCGCTTTCCACCCATTCCGGCCACTAGAATCTGCCCTCACAAATCAGTGGAAAACCCCACTTGGGTCCATCGCCGTTTCGCCCTATTAAGCGACGCGTGCCTTCCACCCCGAACTAACAGGGGAGGTCCACATGACTTTTAAGCGCGCTATTTTTGTTGCCGCCTGCGGCTCGCTCTTTTTGGCGCTCATCGCCTGCCAGCCGACCGCCCAACGCAAAGGCGACAGCAAGTCAGAGTTCAAGGACGACAGCGAGGCGGAGTTCATCGTCAGCTCGGCCGACAAGAACGGGGTTCCGGGCTTCACTCCACAAGGCTGGGGCTGGAAGCCGGGTAGCCGTGTCGAGATCAGCCTGTTCAACGAGCCGGACGGCCAAGGCAAGGCGAACCCGAGCTGGAAGAAGATTCTCGATGAAACGGTCGATCCTTCGAGCCTTTTCGGGCTTAGCAGCAATCCGCCCTTTTATCCGGTACGCCGGACGCTCTGCGGCAATCCGCCACCGCGTCAGTTCATGCTGGTGATGGCCAAGAACATGGACACCGGAAAGATCCGCATACGCCCGTTGCCGATCGATCTCTACTTCACCTTCCAACCCTGCCCGCACTCAGGGGTCGCAATCCCACAAACGCCGCCGCAAGCGATGCCGCAAACGCCGCCGCCCGGACGGTAAGTGCAGTCCTGCGCGAGATCCAGCACTGGGCGCGCGAATGTCAGTTGCCAGCCACGGCAGCGGCAATCGCCAATGACCGCTTTCGACCCATTGCGGACTTCACGTCTGCGCTCGAATTGCCAAGCGAATTTGCGTGACCGACGCGAGCGCCTCAACGTCACGCGCGTCGCGAAGTTAGACCAGGGAAACGAGGAAGCGATCCGGTCTTATAAAACACCCACGCAGCCGCCCCAAGGA
>DASTVY010000187.1:0-8190 GCA_035758865.1 Sphingomicrobium sp.
ACCCCGGGCGGGTCGAGCGACTGTACCAGCTCGAGCGCCTGTTCGGCCTCGTCAAGACTGGCCTCGCATTCCTCCGCGATCAGGCGAAGCTGCGTTTCGAGATAGCCGGTCTCTTCAAGCTCATGCACGATCGCTTCGGCCAGGCGGCCGATCGTCCCGCCGGTTCCTTGCAGCTGGGCCAGCAGGTGTTCGGCCAGTCCGGTCCCGCCGCCCTCAAGCCGGTCGAAGTCGAACGCTTCCTCCGCGCCCGATCCGCTGCCGACGTCGGCGAAGCTGTCGACCTCCAGCGCTGCTTCCCGCCAGTCCATGTCGACCGGGCTGTCATCCGCCCCGCCGAGCCTGGCGAGCAACTCATCCGACCCGCTCGGTTCGGCCGCTTCGTCGCCGAATTCCTGGTCCTGGCGGACGATGACCCCTTCGCCCGCGACTCCCTCGCCAGGCCGCGCCTCGAGCAGCGGGTTCTTGGCCAGTTCCTCGGCGATGACCGCTTCGATCTCGAGATTGGAGAGCGCGAGCAGCTTGATCGCCTGCTGCAGCTGCTGGGTCATCACCAGCTGCTGCGAAACGCGAAGGTCGATACGCGGGCCGAGCCCCATGACCGTCACACCCGCCTGCTAGAGGGCAAAGCTTTCGCCAAGATAGAGCCGCCGCACATTTTCGTCCGCTACCAGCGCCTGAGGCGTCCCTTCGAAAAGCACCTGACCGTCATAGATGATGCAGGCTCGGTCGACGATGTCGAGCGTTTCGCGAACATTATGATCGGTGATGAGGACGCCAATGTCGCGCTTCTTCAGTTCGCAGACGAGATCACGGATGTCGGCGATCGAAATGGGATCGATGCCGGCAAACGGCTCGTCCAGCAGCATGATCGACGGTTCGGCGGCGAGGGATCGCGCGATTTCGCAGCGCCGCCGCTCGCCTCCGGAAAGCGCCATCGCGGGTGAATCGCGAAGATGGGTCAGGCCGAATTCCTGAAGCAGCTTTTCCAATCGGGCAGCGCGTGCGTCCTCGTCGGGCTCGGCCACTTCCAGGACCGACAGGATATTCTGCTCGACGGTCAGCCCGCGGAAGATCGAGGTTTCCTGGGGCAAATAGCCAAGGCCGAGGATCGACCGGCGGTACATCGGCAGCTGCGTGATATCCCGGCCGTCGAGGAAGATCCTGCCGGCATCAGGCCGCACCAGGCCCATGACCGAATAGAAGCTGGTCGTCTTGCCAGCGCCATTTGGCCCAAGCAGGCCAACCACTTCGCCGCGCTCGACATGAAGCGAAACGTCGTGGAGCACGGCCCGCTTGTCATAGCTCTTGGCGATCGAGCGCACTTCAAGGCCGCGAATGGGCGTGCCCATGGCACCCAGCTGGCTATCGAAAGGCGCGGCTTCGTTCATGACTAATTGCTGTTGCGGCGCGGCACCGTGAAGCGTCCGGTCACCCTGCCCCCGCCGTCCTGGTTCACACCGCGAAGGCCGCCGTCCATCACCGCCCGGCCGGTGTCGAGATCGATCGTCAGCCGACCTCCGCTCAAATAGGAACCGCCGCGTTCGAGCCGGACGTTGCCGACCATGGTAATGAGCCCATCCTCCAGGTCGTAAACGGCGAAGTCGCCCTTTGCCGTTTCGCTTGGACTGGTGACCGTTACGCCGCCGCTGGCGTCGATCCGGTTGATGTCGATTCCATTCTGGCTGGCATAGGCCAGGGTGAGGCGCGCCGTCCGGAGTGTCAGGCTGCCCTGGCGCACGATGACATTGCCGGCGAAGATCGCCCGGTCAGCGCGGTCCTGCGCCTCGGCGCGATCGGCGGAAAGGTCGATCGGAGCCTTGCTGTCATGGCCTTTGAGCGCGGAGATGCTGTCCTGGGCAGCGGCGAGGCCAGCTGCAAGCGTTGCGGCGGCAAGGGCCGCAAGCGCGATCATCGGCTTGAATGTCATGATCTTCATCTGACCGCCCCCTGCTGAATTTTCAAGCGCACGCCGCCTTCGAGGCTGACGGTCCGCTCGTCCAAATCAGCGCGAAGGCTTCCTGCCTGGAACTCGCCAAGGGGCATATGGCCGCTGACTTTCCCGCTTGAACGCATCGTCCGGCTGTCGAAATTCACCACAACGTCGCTCGTCGCAAGCTGATAGCCGTCCGGACCAACGACCCGGATCGGCCCATTAACCCGGACGACTTCCTGTTCCAGGTCATATTGGCCGCGAAGCGCCGCAATGCTGAGCGGCCCGCGCGCCATGTCGAGGCGTGCTCTCATACCCTGGATCGTGACGATCGGCACGTTGCTTGATGGCTGCACCGCTCGGTCGGCGATGATCAGGAACTTCTGTCCCTTATTGTCCTCTCCGGCATATTGCGCCTTCTCGACCCGCATCCGCTCACGCGCCTGCTCGACCTCATTCTTGTCGAGGATGAAGCTCACGTCACCGCGTTGTTCGAACGGTGAGATTGCCAGCATCACGACCAGTCCAACAATCAGCGCCGGCAGACCATATTTGACCGCCCGCACGACGCTGTCATGCCGGCTGCCGGGTTCGGCCCAGTGGCGCTTGACCGCCTGCTTGCGATCGGCGGCTTCAGACATGGTCAGCCATCATGGGCAAAAATATCCACTTCCGCCCAGCCAGCGAGGTCGAGCAGAGCCCGCGCCGGAATGAAGTCGAAGCAGGCCTCGGCGAGCTCGACCCGATTCTCGCGCTGAAGCCGGACATCGAGCTGCTCCTTCAGCCGATGCAGGTAGCGGACATCGCTGGCTGCATATTCACGCTGAGCATCGCTGATCTCCGCAGCGCCCCAGTCGCTGGTCTGCTGCTGCTTGCTGAGGTCGTGGCCGAGCAGTTCCTTGACCAGGTCCTTGAGACCGTGGCGGTCGGTGTAGGTCCGGACCAGCCGCGATGCCGTCCTCGTGCAATAGAGCGGCGCCGCGATAATCCCGAGATAAGCCCGCATGATCGCCACGTCGAAGCGGGCGAAATGATAGAGTTTCAGCCGGTCGGGATCGGCCAGCAGCGCCTTCAGATTGGGCGCCGAATAGTCGCTGTCGGGGCCAAAGCGCACCAGATGCTCGTCTCCCGATCCATCGGAGAGCTGCGCCAAGCACAAGCGGTCGCGGCCGGGGACAAGGCCCATGGCTTCAGTATCGACCGCGATCGGAACGCCTGCCGCAAACAGGTCGCCCGATGGAAGGTCTTCTTCGTGGAAATGGATCGCCATGACTGTCCCACTAATATTGGCCATTACCTCCTGAACAGGCAGTGACGGCCGATGCTTATCCTTCCCTCTAGTCTCAGCAGGGGGGCGGTTGCCAGCCTTTAACCATCGAGTCTCTAGGAGAGCCGCCATTTTTCCTGTAGAGACCGCTCCGTGCGTGCAGATTGATTCTGTCCGTTCGGCCGGTTGCGCCTATGGCCCAGCGCGTTGGTTAATTGATTTCGGGGCACAAGAGAGTTTGAATTTTTATGGGTTTCGATCGAGGGCGTAAGGGTGACCGCGGTGGTCGCGGCCGTGACAAGCGCGACAGTTTCGGTGGTGATGAGAGCGGAGGCTTCGACCGCGGTTTCGGTGATCGCGGCGGGTTCGGCGGCGGGTTCGCCGATCGCGGCGGCTTCGGCGCCGGTGGCGGCGGCGGCGGCGGATATCGTGGCGGCGGCGGCGGCTTCGGCGGCGGCGGAGGCGGTGGCTTCCGTGGCGGCGGCGGCGGAGGTGGCGGTTTCCGCGGCGGCGGCGGTGGCGGTGGCGGCATGCCCCCCCAGGTCGTTGGCGAAGGCAAGGGCGTCGTCAAATTCTTCAACCCGCAGAAGGGATTCGGCTTCATCGTCCGCGACGATGGCGGCGAGGACGTCTTCGTCCACATTTCGGCGGTCGAGCAAGCTGGTCTAACCGACCTGGCCGATGGCCAGCCGTTGGATTTCACGCTGGTGGATCGTGGCGGCCGCATTTCGGCGACCGACCTCAAGATCGAAGGCGAGCCGATGGAAGTCGTCCGCTCGTCCGCTCCGCGGGAGGGTGGCGCAGGCGGCTTTAGCGGCGGTCCGCAGCGCCAGCTGACCGGTGAGAAGGCGCAGGGCACCGTCAAATTCTTCAACGCGATGAAGGGCTTCGGCTTCATCAGCCGCGATGACGGCCAACCGGACGCTTTCGTCCATATTTCGGCAGTCGAACGCGCCGGCCTCCCCACGATCAACGAGGGCGACCGGTTCGAGTTCGATATCGAGGTCGACCGGCGCGGCAAGTTCGCGGCCGTCAACCTGCAGCCGCTTAGCTAAGCCCCTTACAAGAGCGGGGATGAAAGGCCCGTCCGGAGCGATCCGGGCGGGCCTTTTCGTTGGTCAGGTGGCCATCGCCAGCAGCGTCTCGATCCGATCCGCCTCATGCGGCGGCTTGTCGGAGCGGATCCGGCTGATGCGCGGGAAGCGCATGGCAAGGCCCGATTTGTGCCGGGTCGATTTATGGATGGAATCGAACGCAACCTCGAGCACCAGGCTGCGATCGAGCTCGCGAACCGGGCCAAAGCGGTTGACCGTGTGCTGCCGGACATAGCGGTCGAGCCATTTCAGCTCCTCGTCGGTAAAGCCGAAATAGGCCTTGCCGACAGGAAGCAGCTCATTCGTCTCGGTCCAGCAGCCGAACGTATAGTCGCTGTAATAGGACGAGCGCTTCCCCGACCCGCGCTGCGCGTACATCAGCACGCAGTCGGCAATGAGCGGATCGCGCTTCCATTTGTACCAAAGCCCGGTGCGGCGTCCGGCGACATAGGGAGAATCGCGCCGCTTCAGCATAATCCCCTCGACGCCCTCGCTGCGGGCGGAAATGCGCATCTCTTCGAGCTGGCCGAAATGGTCGGCCATGATCAGTTCGGACAGATCGAACCGATCCGCATCCAGCCTGGGTATGAACGATTCCAGCCTTTCCCGGCGGGCGGACCATGGTTGCGGGCGCAGATCCTCAGCCCCGTCAAAAAGGATGTCGTAAAGGCGAACGAAGGCGGGAAACTGGCCCTGCATCTTGGCGCTGACAGTCTTGCGACCGAGCCGCTGCTGAAGCGCGTTGAAGCTTGCAGCCGCCCCGCCCTGCACATCGCCGCGAACCAATAGCTCGCCATCGAGCACGGCGGTTGTCGCGAATGCCGAGGCGATGTCGGGGAAACTTCCCGAGATGTCGTCACCGGTCCGGCTGTAGAGCCGGGTTTCGCCACCGGCATGGACCAGCTGGACGCGGATCCCGTCCCATTTCCATTCCGCGGCATAATCGTCGAGCGAAACGCGAGCCTCCTCCAGCGGATGGGCCAGCATGAAGGGCCGGAACAGCGGAACATCCTCGCTGGTCGGCTGCGCCCCGCGCCCTTCTCCCCAGGCGAACAGCTCATGAAAGGGCGGCTTCAGCCCGTGCCAGACCTCCTCGACGTCGTCGACATCGAGCCCGAAAGCGTCGGCCATAGCCTGCTTGGAAAGCCGCGCCGATATACCGACCCGGAGCGCCCCGGTCGCCAGCTTGAGGAGTGCGAAGCGGCCCGAGGCGTCGAGATGGTCGAGCATCTCGCCAAGCACCCGAGGTGCATCGGAACGGCTGATTCGGCGCAGCCTGTCGACAACATCCGACAAACGCAGCGTACCGTCGTCGAGCTCGCAGCGCTCGCCTTCCGGTGTGGGCCACAGCAGCGATACAGTTTCGGCCATGTCGCCGACATAGTCGCGGCTCATGTAAAGCAGGACGGGATCGACCCGTTCCTCGGCCATCGCGCGGATCTGGGCCGGCTTGACCGCGGGGATGTCGAGCGTGCCGGTCAAGGCGGCGAGCGCTATACCGCGATCCGGATCGGGCGTTTCCTTGAGATAGGAGCCGATCAGCTTCAGCTTGGAATTGCGCGACCTTGTGTAGACAAGGTCGTCAAGCAGCTGTGAAAACGCGCGCATCGTCCCGCGATAATGCGCGAGACTGAACGAAGATGCCTAGTGCAGGCGGATGGCGAGCGCGGCCAGGATCGATTCGCGGTCGTGAGCGGCGTCTTCGCTCATCAGCGCCTCGTCCATATGTTCGAGGCAAGCCCGGGTCGCGGCGACATGGCCGGGCATCAGCGCATGGTGGGCGGCGTAATCGGCCAGGCCCTCCAGCGCGGCCATGCCATGTTCGGACGCCATGCTGCGGATCGCCTCCATCTTTGCGCAAATGTCGATCGGCTTCAGCCGCGCAACGCGCTGCTCGATCTCGGCAATGCGCTCGCCGATCCGGTTCCGGACGATATTCAGCGAATCGATGGCGGCCATGGTCGAATCTCCGTTTACTGGCCAAGGCTCGCCGAAAATGGTTAACGGCGAGTCAAAGAGGGGATTCAGCCCTCATGCTTGACAGAATCGGCCATGGACGCCATGGAGCCGCGGTTCGGGCGGCGCCTTGTGGCCCGCCTTCAATTTTTTCAGCTTTGCAGGATTCTCGCGATGGCCAAGCCGGCAACCGTCAAGATCAAGCTGGTCAGCACCGCTGACACGGGCTTTTTCTATGTGACCAAGAAGAACCCGCGCAACCAGACCGAGAAGATGTCGTTCCGCAAGTACGACCCGGTCGCGCGCAAGCACGTCGAGTTCAAGGAAGCGAAGATCAAGTAACCGCGAAAGCGGTTCGATCCAGGCTTTTCAATTGGGGCGGTTCCGCTGGTCGGGGCCGCCCCAATGCTTTTGGGGCAAGGCGGGCGCGTCCCTTAAATTCACTATTTGCATGGAGTCCGGCGCCATTTTTGTGAAGTTAGTGGCGCAGGTTTGCTGCCGGACTGGCCCCGGGATCGGCTGCGTGGAGCGGGCGAAGGGATTCGAACCCTCGACCCCAACCTTGGCAAGGTTGTGCTCTACCCCTGAGCTACGCCCGCTCTGGCGCTGAGCCGGGATATCCCGGTCGGGTGAAGCGGGCGCCTAGCAACTCAGCTTGAGGCGCGCAACCCCTCGCCGCACGGCCTTGCCCGCTTCGACCCCTGGGCCCATATGCGGGTCCGACCGGACGAGGAGTAAGGCGTGGCGACACTGGGCATGACCGAGGCGGAACGCGCTGAGATCGAGCGATTCCAGCGCGAGGTTGTCGAGCCGTCGATGGCCAGCCTCGTCATCCTCGATTTCTGGGCAGACTGGTGCGGGCCGTGCAAGCAGCTGGCCCCGGTACTGGAGAAGGTCGCCGCCGACTACGCCGAAAAGGGCGTGGTGCTGGCCAAGATCGACATCGAGCGGGACAAGCTGATCGCGTCGCAGTTCCGGATCCAGTCGATCCCCACGATTTACGCCCTGTTCCAGGGGCAGCCGGTCGCCGACCTCACCAATTATCGAACCGAAGGTCAGCTGAAGCGAATCCTGGACCAGCTGTTGGCCCAGCTACCGGTGAAGGGCGCAGCGCAGGACCTCGCCGCCCAGGTCGAGCCGTTGATCGCGATGGGCGAACAGGTGCTCGCCGAGGGAGACGGCCCAAGAGCGGAGTCGATCTTTTCCCAGATCCGGGAGATGGATCCGGACAATCCGACGGTGGTCGGCGGACTCGCCCGGGCAATGATCGCCAGCGGCAAGGCGGGCGAGGCAAGGACCCTGCTCGACTCGCTTGGTGAGGACCAGGCCAGTCATCCTGCGATCAGCCGCGCTCGAGCGGCACTGGAGGTCGCCGCGGCTCCCGCGGCCGACGTTTCCGCAGAGGAGGCCCGGCTTGCGGCCGACCCTGACGATCATGAAGCGCGCTACGCCATCGCCCAGGCGCGGCTGGCATCCGGAGACCGCGACAGCGCGGCCGATGCGCTGTTGGAAATCATCGCCCGCGACAAGGAATGGAACGAGGGCGCCGCCCGCCAGCGGCTGCTTCAAATTCTCGAAGCTGCAGGCCTCGAGGATCCTTGGGCGAGAGCCCAACGGCGACGCCTGTCGGCCCTGTTGTTCACATGATGGGGTCCAAGCCGGCGCGGATTCCTCTGTTCCCGCTGGCGGGGGCGATCCTCATGCCGCGGTCCCAGCTTCCGCTCCACATTTTCGAGCCGCGTTACCGCGAGATGGTTCGGGACGCGCTGGCCGGACCCGGACGCATCGGAATGATCCAGCCAAGCGGTGCGGGCGAACCGCCACCCCTGTTCCACACCGGTTGCCTGGGAGAGATCGTCGCTGCCGAGGAACTGGACGACGGCCGGTTCAACATCGTGCTGCACGGGTCCAACCGTTTCCGGCTGATTGCTGAGCGCGATCTC
>DASTVY010000215.1:0-2095 GCA_035758865.1 Sphingomicrobium sp.
GTGGCATTTCTCGCGAGCGCGCCTTACGTGCTGATCGTATCGCCCAGCGTGCCAGTGCGGACGGTGTCGGAGCTTGTCGCCTACGCCAAGGCTCATCCCGGCAAGCTGAGCTTCGGCGTCCCGAACGCCGCGCCGCCCCACATGCTGGCCGCATGGTTCAAGGCGCTGACCGGCACCGATGTCGTGATCGTACCCTACAAGGGCGCGTCCGCGGTGCTCACCGACCTGCTCGGCGGCCAGATCCAGGCCGGATTCGAGACCACATCCGTGCTCTTCGGCCACCTGCAGGACAAGAAGATCAATGCACTCGCGGTTGCGACGTCGGCGCGGCTTCGCGACCTTCCGAACGTGCCGACGATGATCGAAAGCGGTTTTCCCGATTTCGTCGCCAGTTCCTGGACCAGCGTCATGGCGCCGGCCGGGACGCCAAAGGACATCGTCGGCAAGCTCAACGAGTCGATCAATATCGGCCTCAATTCTCAGCAGATGCAGGACCGCTTCAGGCAGCTCGCCGCCGATGCGCGACCCGGAACGCCGGAAGAACTTGCGGCCTTCGTCGCAAGCGAAATTCCGAAATGGCAGGAGATGGCGAAACTCGCCGGTGTCACCGCCGAGTGAATCCAGAACGGGGTTGCTGCCGCTCCGTTCCGAACCGGGACGAGGGTGAAAGAAACGCCTAGCGGGCGCGCCCCGCGCCTACTCCAACCGCATCGTTGGCGCACGAGATGGCGGCGGCGACGTTCGGGTTAGCGAGAGCGCGCCGGCGGCCGCGACGAAGCTGCCGAGCAACACGATCACGTCGCGTCCTGCGGCCAGCAGATGGCGTCCTTCGGCGGCAAGGGTATTGTAGCCGGAACCAGTCAGCACCGCGAGCCGCCAGGCCAGCAGCGACGAGGTGGCGGCTACGCCCACGCTGATGCCAAGCGAACGCATCACGTTGAGCAGTCCCCCGGCCTCCCCCGTCAGGCTGACCGGCGCGGCGGCCATGATCGCGCTGTTGTTGGGCGAGATGAACAATCCCTGTCCAATGCCGAAAATTGCCAGCGCCAGCATCACGGGTAAAAGGCTTCCGTGGGTGCCGTCCATCACCATGAACAGCAAGGCCAACCCGATCACGCAGATCAGCATGCCCGACGCGGTGAGCAAGCGGGCGCCGAGCCGGTCGTAAAGCGCCCCTCCCACCGGTGCCACCAGGCCAAGCATCACCGGCACGATGGACAGCCGCAGCCCCGCGGCAAAAATCGAATCCTGGTAGACCCGCACGAACACGAAAGGCATCAGAAAGAAAAGTCCGAACAACGCTGCGTAGGAGAGCAGGCCGGCGATGTTGCCGGTCAGGAACGCGCGCGCGCGAAACAACGTGAAGTCGATCAGGGGCGCCTCGGCGCTCCGTTCGCAACGAACGAATAGTGTCAGCAGGATCACCGCCAGCGTGGCGCAGCCGATCAATGTTGGCGACGTGAGCCCCCAGGCGTAGCCTTCGTTCAGCATCGCCACCAGGGCTGTGAGCGCGGGCGCAATCAGGAGCGCGCCCTTCCAGTCGAAGCGACCCTCTTGCGGCAGGTCTTTGGTGGGCGGGAGCAGGAACCACCCCAAGACGGTGCCGGCGATGCCGACCGGCACATTGATCCAGAACACCCATCGCCAGTCCAGGAGATCCAGCACCAGGCCGCCGATCGCCGGCCCCGTGCTCAAACCGATGGCCTGCGCCGCCGACAGGATACCCAGCGCACGGCCACGCCGCTCCGGCCCGGCAGCCGCCACCACGATGGCGACGCTGTTCGACGACAGCAGCGCAGCGCCGATGCCCTGCAGGACCCGAAAGGCGATGAGCACCGGCAGGCTTGGCGCAAGGCCGCAGAGCGCCGAGCTCAGCAGGAACAGCAGGAAGCCGCCGGTGTAGAGGAGCTTGCGCCCCATCATGTCGGCGAGGCGACCAAAGATCGGCAGGAATGCCGCCATGGCGAGCAGGTAGGCGACCGCAACCCAACTCACGGTGCTCAGTCTGGCATCGAATTCGAGTTCGAGCCGCGGCAGCAGCAGTTGCGCGATGCTGGAATCGACTTGGCCCATGAAGGCGCCGATGCAAACGGTG
>DASTVY010000226.1:0-3256 GCA_035758865.1 Sphingomicrobium sp.
ACTGTGGTCAAGGCCAAGTCGATGCTTGAGTTTGAATATGCCCGCTCAGCCCTGAAAAACGGACTGAAGCTCGAGCGACAGTTGGGGGTCAATCCCTACAAGTTCGGGATGGTCGGTAGTTCCGATGCGCACACCGGCCTCACTGCCATGGAAGAAAATAATTTCATGGGCAAAACGGTGTCCCAGGAGCCTTCTCCCGATCGGATGACCAAAGCATTCATCAAGGATGCCAAGACCGGCATTACCGTCATGGACTGGGAAGTCGGGGCGTCGGGCTATGCCGCGGTGTGGGCCAAGGAGAATACGCGCGCCTCGATCTGGGACGCGATGCAGCGGCGAGAGACATATGCGACGACTGGCCCACGCATGGCTGTTCGCCTCTTCGGCGGCTGGAACTTCACCGATGCCGATGCCCGGACGCGGATGCCCGCGGAGGCCGGTTACAGGAAGGGCGTGCCGATGGGCGGAGACTTAACCCGCGCTCCGGCCGGCAAGGTGCCGACGTTCCTCGTAGCGGCGCTCAAGGACCAGATCGGCGCCAACCTCGATCGATACCAGATCGTCAAAGGCTGGATCGATGCGAACGGACAGCTTCACGAGAAGGTCTATGACGTGGCCTGGTCCGGCAACCGCAAGCGCGGTGCCAACGGCAAGGTGCCGGCGGTCGGCAATACCGTCGACCTCAGGACTGCAACCTGGACCAACACGATCGGCGCGCCGGAACTGATCGCCGTCTGGAAGGACCCTGATTTCGATCCCGGCCAACCGGCCTTCTATTACGGCCGCGTACTGGAAATTCCGACGCCGCGCTGGACGGCCTATGATGCGGTTCGTTTCAAGATCCCGATCCCCAAGGGAGTGAGGACAATCATTCAAGAGCGCGCCTACACCAGTCCGATCTGGTACAATCCAGGCTGATGCACGCCCCGCGCGCCGAGCCAGTAGGTTTGCTCGGCAGGCTTCGCCGGGAGCCGTTGGTCCACTTCCTGCTAATCGGCCTGCTGTTGTTTGTGCTGTACGGCGCGCTCGGCAGCAGGAGCGAGGACCGTGACATTCGGGTTGACGACAACGTCGTCGCGACCTTGCTGGCGCAGTTCCAGCGGACTTGGCAGCGGCCTCCCACTGACGCCGAAATGAGAACGCTTGTCGATTCCTATGTTCGTGAAGAAATTTTCTATCGCGAAGGTCTCGCGCTCGGGCTCGATCGGGACGACCCGACGATCAAGCGCCGGGTCAGCCAGAAGTTCGCGACCATCGCCGAGGAATCGGAATCTGCGAAGCCGCCGAGCGACGAGGACCTCCAGCGCTGGCTGGACAACCATCCGGACCGCTATGCCGATCCTGCACTCGTGACCTTCGACCAGGTCATGTTTGAGCCTGGCTCCAGCAATGTCGAAGCCGTCCGTAAAGCGCTGGCGGCCGGAGCTGACCCGCAGACGCTTGGCACCGGCCGTATGCTCCTGCCGCACTTCGAACTTTACCCGATCGACTTGGTCGAGCGCGATTTCGGCGGTGGGTTTGCGAAAGCCCTGGCGGGTCTTCGAATTGGCAATTGGGAAGGACCGATCCGGTCAGGCTACGGCTTGCACCTGGTCAGGGTCGAAAAAATCATTCCCGGCAAGCTGCCAAAGCTCGACGACGTCCGCATGGCCGTCGCTCGTGACTATGAGGAAGATCGCCGCATCAGATCAGCCGGTGCAGCGTATCGCAAACTACGCCAAAACTACCGCGTCGAATATTCCGGCGCGTGGAAGCCGGCGCAAGGCCAATGACCGTCTGGCGGTTGGCCCTGTCCCTGCTGGGACTTTGGCTTGCGTTCGCCGGATCGGCGGCCCGGGCCGACTATTTCCGGCCCTCCTATCTCGAACTGACCGAAGTTGCGGGTGGAGCTTACGACGTTCGATGGAAGACGCCCGCACAAAGCGAAGTCGTCGTCCTGCCGATCAAGCCAGTCTTTCCGCCAGGGTCGCGGATGATCCGTCCGTTCGCGTCGACCTATGCCGCCGGTGCCGTCGTGATGGTTGGCCAAGTCACCGTGCCCGGCGGCATCGAGGGCAAGGTGCTTCGGTTCGACGGACTCGAGGAAACCGGCAACCAGGCGCTGGTCCGTTTCATTCGACTGGACGGCGAAGAAGATCTCTACAAGGTCGCGGCGACCAACCCGGAACTGCAAATCCCAATGAACCCGGACTCGATCGGCGTATCGGCGCGCTACACCGGGCTGGGCATCGAACATATCTGCTTCGGCTTCGACCATTTGCTGTTCGTGGCCGCATTGTTCATGCTGGTCGTGAATCTGCGTACGCTCTTCTGGACGATCACTGCGTTTACCGTCGCGCATTCGATCACGCTGGCCTTGGTGACGCTGGACGTGATTCGTGTGCCCGTACCTCCGGTGGAGGCGTTCATTGCGCTGTCGATCATCTTCGTCGCCGTCGAGGTCGTGCGGCAGGGTCAGGGCCGCCCAACGCTAGCCTCCCGAAAACCGTGGCTGGTCGCGTTTACCTTTGGCCTCCTGCACGGGCTGGGCTTCGCCAGCGCGCTGGCAGAGATTGGACTTCCGCGAGACAATGTCCCGCTCGCCCTGTTGTTCTTCAACATAGGCGTCGAGATCGGGCAGGTCATGTTCGTCGCGGCGTTGCTGGTGATTTCAAGCCTCGCGCGGCGACTCTCTCAGCCGGCGCAGCTTTCCACCGTCAGGATCGTCGGCTGCTATGGCATTGGGGGACTTGCCAGTTATTGGCTTTTCGACCGCATTTCGGGCTTCGTCTAATTCGACGCTAGTATTGCGCGGCTCGCGAGCTGCGCAATCCTCGATACTTGCCAGCTCTTTACTTCATCACATGTGAAGAGCTGAAACCTCCATCAAAATTTGAGCATTTCCGCGGTTTCGACTAAGAGAAGCGGCGGGGAGTCTGTTCCAGCACATGTTCCATGCTCGGAAGGAATAGTGGTGCACCTGATGGTGTCTGATCGCGTTGAAGAGCCAGGCGGGGATTGCCATCCGGATTCGCCCGTGGCTCGGCTTACTGAAGGCCAGGTTGAATGCTTGTTGTTGGTCGACCGCCATTACAACAGCAAGGAAATTGCGTCCAAATTGGGGATCAGCCCCCACACGGTCGACCAGCGGATTCGCGGCGCCCTTGAAAAGCTCGGTGTCGAAAGAAGAGGGGACGCGGCCCGTCTGGTCGCGGACGAGCTTTCTGCGGATCACCCGGCGTATCAGCGTTTGATACATCAATCGCCGTACATCGAC
>DASTVY010000279.1:0-8951 GCA_035758865.1 Sphingomicrobium sp.
GGCGAGCATATCCTCGACGTCGGCTGCGGCGACGGCACGCTGACGCTGTTGATCAAGGAGGCGGGCGCTGACGTCGTCGGTATCGACAATAGCGTGTCGATGGTCGGCGCGGCCAAGGCCAAGGGTCTCGACGCGCGACTGATGGACGCGGCGGAACTCAAGTTTGCCGAGGCGTTCGACGCGGCCTTTTCCAATGCGACGCTCCACTGGGTGCTCGACAAGGAGCGGGCGGCTAGGGCGATCTGGTTCGCGTTGAAGCACGGCGGGCGCTTTGCCGGAGAAATGGGAGGGCAGGGGAACCTTGCGGTCCTCCGCCAGGCGCTTGACGATGAGCTAGTCGCCCGGGGCTTTGGGCCGCCGACCTACGCCGCCAACTGGTATCCGTCGCCCGAAGAATTCATCGCGGTCTATGAGCAGGCCGGGTTCAAGGACATCGACGCCCGGCTGATCGAGCGGCCGACGCCGCTGGAGCATGGCGTCGCCGCCTGGGTCACCACTTTCCGCGCGGGCTGGCTCGACCGGGCCGGCGTTCCGCACGACCAACGCCAATCCATTGCCGAGGCGGTCGCCGACCGCGTCGGCACGAATGTTGCGGACTATGTCCGCCTCCGCTTCATCATGAGGAAGCCTAAGTGAACACCAACCCGCTCATCCTGAGTAGCTGCTGAGCCTGCCGAAGCAGCGTATCGAAGGATCGCCCTTCGATACGGGCCTTCGATGCGCTTCGCTTGCTCAGTCCCTACTCCGGACGAGCGGCATTGAAATGGAAGTAAATAGATGAGGTACTTGCCACTGTCGGACGCCGATCGCTCCGCCATGCTCGCAAAAGTCGGAGCGGCTTCGGCCGACGAACTGTTCCGCGACGTGCCCGAAGGGCTGCTGCTCAAGGGGCCGATCGAAGGCCTTCCGCTGCATGCCAGCGAGATGGCTGTCGAGCGCGAACTGACCGCCATGGCGCGAAAGAACATGGTTGCAGGGGAGGTACCTTTCTTCCTCGGCTGCGGCGCCTACAAGCATCACATTCCGGCGACGGTCGATCATATCATCCAGCGTGGCGAGTTCCTGACCGCCTACACGCCCTATCAGCCTGAGATCGCGCAGGGCACGCTGCAGGTATTGTTCGAATTCCAGACCCAGGTCGCACGCCTGCTCGGCTGCGAGGTCGCCAACGCCTCGATGTACGACGGTTCGACCGCCTGCTGGGAAGCGATCGGCATGGCGCGGCGGATCACGCGCAAGAAGAAGGCGATCATCTCTTCGGGCCTTCACCCGCATTACGTCTCGGTCTGCAAGACGATGGCGAAATTCACCGGCGACATGCTGGAGACGGAGCTGCCCTCGCTCGAAGCAGCCACCGACGCCGACCGGCTGATTGCCAGCATCGACGGCGAGACGAGCTGCGTCGTCGTCCAGTACCCTGACATTCTCGGCCGGATCACCGACCTCAGCCCGATTGCCGAAGCGGCGCAGGCCAAGGGCGCCTTGCTGATCGCAGTCGTGACCGAACCGGTCGCGCTTGGCGCGATCAAGTCTCCCGGCGAGATGGGCGCCGACATCGTCGTCGGCGAGGGCCAATCGATCGGCGTCGGCCTGCTGTTCGGCGGCCCCTACGTCGGCCTGTTCGCCACTCGCGAGAAATATGTCCGCCAGATGCCGGGCCGGCTGGCGGGCGAAACGGTCGATGCCGAAGGCAAGCGTGGCTTTGTCCTGACCTTGTCGACCCGCGAACAGCATATCCGCCGGGAAAAGGCGACGTCGAACATTTGCACCAACTCGGGCCTGTGTGCGCTGGCCTTCTCAATCCACATGACGCTGTTGGGAGAGAAGGGCCTGACCGGCCTCGCACAATTGAATCACGCGCGCGCGCGAAAGGCGGCCGAGCGACTATCGGCCATTCCTGGAGTCCGGCTGGTCAATGACAGCTTCTTCAACGAGTTCACCTTGGAACTGCCGGTCGAAGCCCGGCCGGCGGTCCATGCCATGGTCGAGAAGGGGGTGCTGGGCGGCGTGTCGCTGGGTCGACTCTATCCAGGTGCGGAAGCCCTCAAGAATGGACTGGGTGTGGCTGTCACGGAAGTGGCCAGCGACGCGGACATCGATGCGCTGGAAGCCGCGCTGAAGGAGGTGTGCCAATGACCTCCGTAACCGAAACCGAAGTGAAGGAACCCAAGGCAGTGAATCCTTCTGGATGGCGGCCATCCGCCCCATCGAACCAAACGGCCGGAGAGACGGCGACCGTTACGGGCAATCGGGCGCTGATGCTGGAAGAAGCTTTGCTGTTCGAGATCGGCAAGCGCGACCAGACCGGCGTCGATTTCGAGGCTGTTTCCACCGGGGAATCACGTCTCGGCGGGCTGGAACGCGAGGGCGTCGACCTGCCCGGCCTCAGCGAGCCGGAAGCGGTTCGCCATTACACCCGCCTGTCGCGGCAGAATTATGCGATCGACCTCGGGCTGTTTCCGCTCGGTTCCTGCACGATGAAGCATAACCCGCGCCTCAACGAAAAGATGGCGCGGTTGCCGGGCTTTGCGGACATACATCCGCTTCAGCCCCAGGAAACGGTTCAGGGCGCCCTGGAACTGATCAATCGGCTCGCATTCTGGTTGCTCGACCTCACAGGAATGCATGGAGTGTCGATGAGTCCCAAGGCAGGAGCCCACGGTGAACTTTGTGGGCTTCTTTGCATCCGCGCTGCGCTGGAGGCCCGCGGCGACGCTCGCCAGGTCGTGCTGGTGCCGGAAAGCGCGCACGGAACCAATCCGGCGACGGCCGCCTTCTGCGGCTATCGTGTCGAGAATATCCCGGCAACCAAGGCGGGGCGTGTCGATCTCGAAGCGCTCAAGGAGCGGCTGGGGCCGGACGTCGCGGCGGTGATGATCACCAACCCAAACACTTGCGGCCTGTTCGAGCCGGAGATGAAGGCAATCAGCGACGCGGTCCACGCCGCGGGCGCCTTCGTTTATTGCGACGGTGCTAATTTCAATGCGATCGTCGGCAAGGTACGCCCGGGCGACCTCGGCATCGATGCGATGCACATCAACCTGCACAAGACCTTCTCGACCCCGCATGGTGGCGGTGGACCCGGTTCCGGCCCGGTCGTCCTGTCCGAAGCGCTCTCGCCCTACGGACCGCTGCCCTTTGCGGCCAAATATCCCGACGGCAGCTACAAGATGGTCGAGGAAGAGTGCGCAGCGGAGGAGCATCCCGATGCCTTTGGCCGAATGGTCGCGTTCCACGGGCAGATGGGCATGTTCACGCGCGCGCTAACCTACATCCTCAGCCACGGTGCCGACGGCCTTGCCCAGGTTGCCGAGGACAGCGTCTTGAACGCCAACTACATTCTCCGCAGCCTGGAAGATGTACTGGACGCGCCCTTCGCCTTCAGCGGCCCCTGCATGCATGAGGCGATCTTCAGCGATAAGGGTTTTGCCGAAGGTTTTTCGACGATCGACGTCGCCAAGGCGCTGATCGACGAGGGCTTCCACCCGATGACCATGTATTTCCCGCTGGTCGTCCATGGTGCGATGCTGGTCGAACCGACCGAGACGGAGTCCAAGGCCAACCTCGACCAGTTCATCGCTGCGCTGCGGAGTATAGCTGAGCGTGCGAAGGCGGGAGACCAAGCCCTGAAGGCCGCTCCGATCTACGCACCGCGGCGGAGACTCGATGAGACGCTCGCGGCGCGTAAGCCGGTGCTGACCTATGACAATCCGGCGCCCGACGGTTCATCGACCGGTCTCGGCGCGCATTTCGGCGGCGGCTGATGCCCTGGGCAGGGCTGTTCACCCTCGTCCATGTGATCGCTTTTGTCGGCTGGGGCTTGCTCCTCTTAGGCCCTCGCGGCCCGCGGACTGCCGCCATCATTCTCTACTTTTGTGTCGGACTGCTATGCCTCGCCTTTGCGATCATGTTCGCGAGCCAGTTGCGGGAAATCGCAGGCGGTGATTTCCTGTCGATCCAGGGCATCCGAAGGCTGTTCGCGGGCGAGGCCGGCATTGTGATCGGCTGGACGCACTATCTCGCCTTTGACTTGTTCATCGGTCAGTGGATTGCCAAAGACGCAGATCACAAAGGCTTCTCGAGAGTGACGCAAGCACCCATCCTGTTGCTGACTCTGCTCGCCGGTCCCATGGGCCTGTTGATCTGGTTATTGATACGCGAGCGACGCGCGCGGGCGTCCGCGCGAGGCTGACTTCATGGTCGAACCTAGCTTCCCGCCTTATAATGTCGGTGACCTTGGCAAGGAGGTGAAGCGTCAGGCGCCGGCCGCGGCGCGCAACGTCGCGCCGATTGGTGATGTTCTTGCCGAATGGCTGCCAAGGTCAGGGCTAGTCCTCGAAATAGCTAGCGGCACGGGCGAACATGCGTTGGCATTCGCCAGGCGCTTTCCCAATCTGGACTGGCAGCCGAGCGATCCGGATCCGGAGGCGCTGGCGTCCATTGCAGCCTGGCAGCGCGAAGGTCCGCAAAACCTGTTGAAGCCCATTCAACTCGATGTTTGCGCGGATGAATGGCCCATTGAGCGCGCCGATGCGCTTCTTTGCATCAACATGGTGCACATATCGCCCTGGGAAGCATCCATCGGCCTTCTCGAGGGCGCAGCCCGCCTGCTGGGCGAAGGCAGCTCCCTGCTTATGTATGGCCCATGGCTGGAGGCCAACGTCGAGACTGCACCATCGAACCTGACCTTCGACCAAAGCCTCAAGGCGCGCGACTCACGCTGGGGCCTGCGGCTGGTCGAGGACTTTGCACCCGAAGCCTCGATCCGCGGTCTGTTTCTGGCCGATCGACGCGCCATGCCAGCCAACAACATCATGCTCAGATTTGAGGTCGGGAGCGGTAATTAAGGCCGCCTGCCTTCGATCAAAAACAGCCGGCCCCCTGTTAAACGAAGCTTTTACCGCTTTCGAATAGGTTCGGTGGCATGGACGAGAGCAGCAATAGCCAGAACCGCAAGAATCGCCGGTCCAATGTGCTGATGTCGGCAAGCCTCGAGCTGTCGGGCACGTCGGTGGCGGTCAAGCTTCGTAACCTAAGCGCCGAAGGAGCGCTGGTCGAAGGGGATAGGTTGCCCGTCGAAGGCGCCTCTGTGCTGTTTCGCAAGGGCGATCTCAGCATCCCCGGTCGCGTGGCCTGGGTGAATGATCGTCAGGCGGGGGTCAACTTCGCCCAGAAGCTCAACCCCGATCAGCTACTGCGGCACGTTCCGACGCCTCGCCCTCGAGTGATTCCGGAGTTCAAGCGTACGGGCCTGAGAGCGACCCTCACGGCCGAGGAACGCCGCTACGGCGAGACCTGGGTGTGGCGCTTCCCGGCCGACACCGACTAATTCTCTTTCAACTTGCCGGCGTTGTGATGCTCTAGTTGGCTGCGCGCTGTATCTCTCGCTGCTCCTGAAGCCAGGCCACCAGCTGACCAAGCGGCAGCAGGCGGTTGAAGGTGATGCCCGCAAAGCCGTTTGCGCTCCAGCACGCAATCCCCGGTAGGGCCTCGAGACCGGGCAGGGTGATGACGACATCCGCGCCCTCGGGCAGCACTGTGTCGGTACGGATTTTCGCGCCGCCTTGCGAAATGTCGCAAGCTTCAACGCGTAAGACATTGGCACCTTCGCGAACGGTCGCGTGGCAGTTGGTTTCGATGCGGGGCATGCGCGGACGCGCTCCCTCCATCGAATTGGATAATATATCGATGACATCGATCGGCCGGTCGAATTCGACGCCGGCATTCTGGTCGCGGGTCCAGCTGATCTTGCCCTGGATCGGCTGTCCGCTTTTCAGTTCGACGGTCACCGGCGTCTCGTCGGCGACGGAGCAGTAAAGCCGGACCATCATCCCGCCAGCCGAAATATTCTTGATGAGGCAGAGTTCACGTCGGTTTTCGACCAGGATCGAGCCGACCCGGTAGAGCGTCATGTGGCGTTCGCCATCGCGGCGCTCATTTTCGGCCACAGGCGCCGGCGGCGCGTCCGACAAGGAATAGAGCGTCGTTTCAACCGGTTGGATGTCCACTCGAATTGCTCCACCGCCACGCGAGCCGGCCGCACTTGCAGGCGAACCGAAACTCCAGTCGAGCCAGAGTAAGTATAGAGCCCTTACCAATCGGTTGATGGCCGCTCCATTGCGGCGCAGCCGTTTGTCGAAATAATCCGACGTTCACGGGCAGACTTGCTTGCGGCACATTCTGTCGAGGCGTAGCCTTATGCGTGGAACCACCCGTCAGGGGTGTTCGGAGCCAAGCTTATGTTGTCTCACTGGCTAACGGCCGGCCTGATATTGGCCGGCACGCCGATTGCCGCGGAGCCGCAACGGCTCGATGTCGAAGTCGGCGTCACCAATCAGATCGACCGGACCACTACGACCGATGAGATCGCCATTGATACGGATAATGCGGACCGAATGACGGTGCCGGTCTCAGTTTCGGGAACCGGTCCTTATCAGTTTCTGGTCGACACCGGCTCGGAGCGCACCGTGATCTCACGGGAATTGGCGCGGCATCTGAAACTGTCGAGCGGGCGATCCGCGATTTTGCACAGTGTGATGGGCGCGAACGACGTCGACACGGTCCACATTCCCCGCCTGCAGGTCAGCAGCAATACGATTTCGGTCACGGATGCGCCGGCTCTCGGCGCTTCCAACATTGGCGCCGACGGCATGCTGGGCATCGACAGCCTTCGGTCCCAGCGCGTGTTGTTCGACTTCAAGGCAAAGACCATGTCGATCACGCCGTCGAGCCAGCCGTTAGAGCGGCTTGAAGGCGACACGATCGTGGTCCGCGCCCGGTCGCGTGGCGGCCGGCTGATCTTCACCCAGGCGAAGATCGACGGCCGGCGCGTATCGGTGATCGTCGACACCGGTTCTCAAGTGACGATCGCCAACCTCGCACTCCAAAAATTGCTGGCGAAGAAGGGCCACGTCCTTCTTCCGGAGATGGTGACGATCGAATCCGTTACTGGCGAGCAGATGAGTGCCCACATTACGCGCGTGGCATCGCTCGAACTGGGTGGCGTGAACTTGACCGACCTGTCGGTCGCGTTCGCCGACGCGCATATTTTCCGGCAGCTCAAACTTGACGATAAACCGGCCCTGCTTCTGGGAATGAACGCAATGAAGGCATTCGACCGAATCTCGATCGATTTTGCGGCGAAAAAGGTTCGCTTCGTCCTCCCAGGTACAAGCATGCGCAACACCGTCAGGATAGCGAACGCTTCCAGCTAAGAGTCGCGGCCAAAGCAAAAAAATGGCCCGGGCGAGGGGGATCTCGCCCGGGCCTTTTTATGCCGTTGTCCGGCTTAGCCGCGTTCCGGCTCCGGCGGAGGCGGCGGCGGAGGCGGCGGGGGCGGCGGAGGCGGACATGCGTCCGTCGCCAGGATCACCGAACCGTCCGGGCAGGTCTGCGTCGCCGGAGGCGGCGGAGGCGGAGGCGGCGGAGGCGGAGGCGGCGGAGGCGGCGGCTCTGCCCCTCCGAAGTTGAAGACCAGACTGGCCAACAGGCTGTGCGACCGGAACTTGTCGTCCACGGCCGGGAAGACCAGCGCATCGGTAGTCTGGTCGACGTCGACAAAGACGCCACCGCCACTGTCGACCGAGAACCGCTCGGCATTGCCACCGAAGCCGATTCCGCCCTCGTCTTCAAGGTCCACGTTACCCGTGCTGAAGTAGCGGTACTTGAGACCCAGATCGATGTTCGAGCTGAGCGCGTAGCGGACGCCGGCAATCAGCTGCCAAGCCCAGGCGTTGTCCTTCTCGTTCAATGCCCGGACGCTTGCGCGACCAAAGCCGCCGCCAGCATAGAAGGAAAGTCCATCTTCGTCACCGAAGTCGACCAGCCCGTTGAGCATGAGCGAAAGGACGCCGACCTTGCCGTTGAAATCCAGGTCGTCGGCCGTCAGTGCCGGCTGGCCCGGTGCGCCGGGATCCGGCGCGACAGACGGGCGATTCAACGCGGCGTTCAGCCCGGCAATGAAATCCTCGTCGACATCGAATTCACGGTCGGCTTTCTTGTATCCCAGCTCGGCTTCGAGCCGGAACATGCCGAAATCATAGCCGGCTATGGCGTCGACGTCCCAGCCCATCTCGAAATCGAACCCGATCGCGTCGTCGACCGCCACGTCCAAGGGACCGGCTGGCGCCAACGGCGTGTCGGGGTCTTGCGTTGTGGAAAATGCAACGAGCGCATCGGCATCCATATCGTGCGGCTTCATGATGCCGCCTTCGACGCCGAAGTAAGCTTGCCCGTCACGGGCTTGGGCAGGTGCTGCAATAGCCGTAACAGCAACCGCGGCTAACAAATAATACTTCATGCAGTATTCCCCTTTCTGGATCTATGCATTGCGCCCAACCCCGCTATTTTTCGCAGGTTCCCTCTATTTTTTCTCAATATCGGAGTTTCATCGCACTTGTGACTTTGGGGCCACAGGGCGCGCAGGAAGGGCTTTTTGGCGCTGTCAGACCAGCTAAGGGCTTGAACTATAAGGGGCAGCTTAGGTTAATATAGGCGCCTGTAAGGAGCGGGATGTGCAAAAAATCATTTCAAAAGCCTTGGCCTTAACGGCCCTGACCTTGGTTTCGACGACGGTTGCCGCACAGGTGACCAGCACTCCTGCGGCTGCTCCGCAGCTTGCATCGTTCCAGGCGAATGACGACATCTCGCGCTTCTACAACGCCAGCAAGAATGCTCCGATCTGGTTCCGTTCGGGGCAGACGGAAGCGGCGCCGATGCTGGCCAACATCCTCCGGCGTTCGGAGATCGAGGGATTCGCTCGCGGCCCGCAGCTGGCCGCTGAGGTCGAGGCCGCCATTGCCAAGGCGCAGACCGGCGATGCCGCCGCTCTGCAGGCAGCGGATCGAGCGCTTTCGAGCGCCTGGATCGCCTATGTCCAGGCCATCCATAAGCCGACTCCCGGGATGCTCTATGGCGAGAAGTGGGTCACGCCGGTCGTGCCGACTTCATTT
>DASTVY010000284.1:0-6007 GCA_035758865.1 Sphingomicrobium sp.
TTTGGAAAAGAGGAACAAAATGAGGATCGCGAAGATCGGGATCTCGCGGTGATGGACGTCCCCGGAAAAGCTGTCGCGGACGCCCTTCATGTAGAAGATGCCGATGATGATCGCGATGATCGCCGGCTTGGTCCATTTGCCGAGCGCGAATAGACCGCAGGCGGCCATCAGCACCGCATAGGCGACATAAATCGTCCATGGGGTGACGTGGTCGATGCCGAGCAGGCCGAAGAACCAGATCGGCAAGGTGTAGTGGAATTGAGCTCCGAAGGCCGAGATCTGGAAGAGCTGGTTGAACTGGATCGTGAGGTAAATCGATAGTCCGAGCCCGAAATAGAAACGGGCTGCGCCAAGCGCTTCCGCCGGGAACCAGTCGAAGAAAAACCGGTCTACAAAGGACCTCGAGCTGGCGACGCTATTCAACGCTCTTCACTCCCGTCTTGGCCGAAGCGAGGCCATAACCGGCAACGACCTTCTTGCTCCCCGGCCCGTACACAATCGTCCCTTCCGGCCTGATTACCGAAACTCGCCGCTGGATCAGTGGATTGCTGAGATCACCGCGATTGAGCTGCTCACGGGTGAACGTCGCAAAATCGAGGTGGGATTCCAGTTGCACGATCCGGCTAGGATCCGTCGGCCCATATCCCAGCGTGTGGTTGACACTCTCCAGCAGGGTGCCGGAATAATTTCGGTTCAGCATCGGATCCGGTCCGACCAGCGTTTCATACCACCAGCGATTGAAGCCGATGAGTGCAGCCCTCTCGCGATCATGCTGAGGAGGAGCGTTGTTGAATGCGCGTTGGGCGAAAAGCCTGCGGAAATTCGCGTTTGGAACGTTGAGGTCGCGAGCGGAGATTCTGATCCGCTCGCCGTTGGCGCGGATGGCGACAAACCCATCGCGCCGAAACGCCTTGTCGCCAACCCCTACCCTAAGATTTTCCTTGTCTTTGTGGAGGCCGTACATCGGCACCCAGCTCAACGGGAAATAGTCGACGCGAAAAAAGACCGCACCGAAATAGATGGCGAAAAAGGCCGCAAGGAAGCCTCTCGTCTGCGCTTTGGTCAGCCTCTTAACTCCCCACTCGCCAGCCTGGCCTAGTCGGCCTTTTTGCCGCTTGCGATTTTCTTCCGTCCGAGCATTCGCAGAAGCGCGTTACGGCCCGCCCGAAGGAACGGATATGTCGCACGCGCAACCGCCAGATTACCGAACATCAGGCGATTGAGGCGATTTCGTAGCCCGGACTTTGGCGAAAGCAAGGCCATGCGATGCATGGCCTCGGCACCATGATATAAATGGCCCTGGTGGAGCACCACCATGCCATCGTCCAGGTCTACGCCTGCTTCGACGGCCTTTTGAACCTCTGCCTTGCCGGATCGGGCATCGATTCGATTCAGCTTGGCTGCACCAGCATCGACATTACAGCTATAGGCCGTACACACGGGACATTGACCGTCATATATCAGAGTCACGTCGTCCATCGGTTCGTTTGCGTCCGTCATATCGATGAATGTAGGTAACGACTTGCGAATTGTCATGACAGGGGGCGGGAATTGGGGGAAATCAGTCAGAAAGACTATGAGGAAGCGCTTAAGCCGCTGCTGCATGAGCTGAGCGACGCAGCTCGGTGGATCCAGGAGACCAAGCAGCGGCTGGTCGTCCTCTTCGAGGGCCGCGACACCGCCGGCAAGGGCGGATCGATTCACATGTTCGCTAACACTCTGAATCCCAGGCAGTGCCACGTGGTTGCCCTTCCAGCCCCTTCGGCCAGGGAAAGCGACCAATGGTATTTCCAGCGCTATGTTCAACATTTCCCAGCAAGAGGTGAGATCAGCCTGTTCGACCGCAGCTGGTACAACCGCGCCGGTGTTGAGGCCGTGATGGGTTTCGCCTCTTCGGAACAGGTTACGACCTTCTTGAAGGCGGTCCCCGATTTCGAAAAGCAGCTGGTCGACGACGGCATATATTTGTTCAAATATTGGCTTTGCTGCGATCAGGAGAAGCAGGAGGATCGGTTCGCCGACCGGCTGAACAATCCGCTCCGCCGGTGGAAGCTCTCACCGGTCGACCTCCAGGCGAGGCAACTTTACGATGCCTACACCGAGGCGCGGGAACGGATGCTGGCCGCTACGGACTCACCTCACGCTCCCTGGACGCTGGTAGATTTCAATGACCAGCGGCTTGGCCGGCTGACGTTATTGCGAGACTTGCTCGACCGGTTGCCCGATACCAAGCTGCCGGTCGAAAACATCCCCTGGCCCAAGCTCAAGCATGAGCCGATCAAGGAGCGCTACGGCGTCATGAAGCCCCTTCCGTTGTATCGCTGGAAGGAGAGCGAGGATTAGCCTAAGACCGTTGTGCAATGATGGGGGGTCGATCATGCGCGCATCTAAATTATTCGTACAGCTGACAATCTATTATCTGGTCCTGTTTGGCGGGGCCTGGCTGGTCATTCACAATAATCCGGAATTGCAGTCTTACCTGCCGATTGGCGGAGCCGAGGCATTGATCAATTCCGGCGGTGGCAAATCGAGCACTTTGGACGCGGTGGCTCAGGCCCAAGAGGTCAAGACGCTCGGCCAGAGCCTCGGATGGATGGCAGTCGCGATCCTCGGCGCGTTGATAACGTCGTTGCCGGTGACCTGGGTCTATATGGCAACCCGCACGTCTGACGAATATGACCAGTCGATCATCAGCACCATTTTGATCCTGCCGTCGGTCGTGACGTCGATTGTCGTAGTCGTCCAGCACAGCCTCGCACTTGCTTTTGCGCTAGGCGGCATTGCCGGCGCGGTCCGCTTCAAGAACAGCCTCAAGAGCTCGGGAGATGCGCTCTACATCCTGCTATCGGTCGGCATTGGCCTCGCGTCGGGGATCGGCGCTGTCGAGCTGGCACTCGTGATGAGCCTCGCCTTCAACTATTGTTTCGTGGCGCTGTGGATCAGCGAATATGGCGAGCGCGAGGGAATGAAGCGCTACATGAGCGACTTCAACCCGCACAAGGGACCGGCAAGCGCGGCAGCGGTCAGTCCGACCACCGAGACGCCACCACCGGGAGCGCCACCTCAACCCTAGCCGCCGATGCAATCCTTCAGGAGGTTGGTACGGACTGCGTCATCCGTGGCGATGTCGGCATAAAAGGTGCTGAGATAGGCAAGGGCCTTGCTTTTGGTGCGTTCCGCCATTCCTGGCACCTGGCTGAAGACCGCTTCGATCGCGCTTCGTTTGCTGCGGAAATCTGCCGCGGCAGCCAACACCTGCTGATTGTGCCGGCAATAGCCTCGATAGGCTCGCTCCCGAACGTTACGAACCTTTATTCCCTCTGGCGGAATGGCATAGGGCCGATCGACCAACCCGGAATAGTCGAAGTCATATATTACCGGGATCAGGTTCGGGCCGCTGCCGCGGAACAGTTTGGCATTGTGGCAGCAAGGCTCGCCCGCCGGACCGGCGCGCATCGACCAGTCAAGATTGCCGATCATATATTCATATAATCCAGCAATTGCTGCTTGCCGGGGTTCAAGCTGAGCAGCGCTGATGCGGGCGCCGACATTTGCCTCGGCAAGCCCATTGCGTTTGCCGACATCGTCCGAATCCTCGAGAAAAAAACCCCACTTGGTTGTCGAGACTTTGCCGCTGGTCTCGGCATAGTCGACCGTCGCCAGCCGCGCCTTGAAGCTTAGCGGCGTCAGGATATTGAGGATCGGATAGGCGGCATATTCGACCAGCAGTTGCTGCTCGAACTGGCCCTGACCCTTGCAGTGCGTCACAAGCTTTAATCGCTTTTGCCCGGCGAACAACGAGGCTGCGGCTGGCGCTTGGGCGAATTCGACGCGAAGCGGTGGAAAATCGCAAATGCCGCCTGTCCGTCGCGAAAGCCCCCGCGCCGAAAGCCGAATAGGATGCGATTCCTGAGGCGCGGACAAAGTCAGCGTTGCGGCTTCGGGCTCGATAGATTTGACCGCTTTGCGAGAGATGGAGCCGATCGGCCCCTGGATGGTGATGCGGATCGGCGCATCGCTGGCGAACAATGGTTTGGGCGGAACCTGTGCGGTAGCGACCGTCGGAACGGTCAATATGGCAAGCGCAAGCAGTCCCCTCATTGCGTGCTCCATGGCTTTGATGCCGGGCGCGGCACCTTATATGGCGTAACCCGGTCCCCGACGATTTGCAGATAGGTCAACGTTCCCCCGTAGGCGCGGCTGATGGCGCTGTCGGTCCGCCACAATTTGCCGCCAGCGCCTTCAACGATCCCACCGCGCACCGGCGTGTGGCCAACCACAATGCGCTTCACGCCGTAGCTTGTAAGGACAAGGTCAATTTCGAATTCGATGGTTGGCGCAGCCATTGCGCCGGGCGGGACCGGAGCAATGTTGGCCGGGTCGGTATCGTCGCGGATGATCAAGCCGCGGTACCATAGCGGCCCGTGCGGATCACTGATGATCGCGGTTGGCGCTGCGTCCTGCGCCTTGAGCGCTGCCGCCGCCTTCCTGTTGATTTCCTCAATAGGTTGACCTGCATAGGCGGAACTGATGCCGCCATGCACAAACAGGCTGTCGCCGAGCTTGACCACGGCAGGGTTTGCGAGTGCCCATTTGCCCAACTCGCCGTTCGGTTTCCAGGCGATCGTATATTCGATTTTTCCGAGCGGCATGGTCTTCAGCCACTCGTCCTTGATGGCTGCCTCGGCCATGGTGGGTGTCTTCGAGCGATAGGCAGCCTCGATCACCGCCTTGTTTGCTTCGTAGACTCGCTGCCGGCGTGCGTCGGAATCCCGGTCGGCAAAGGCCGCATATTCTCCAGGATGAACATATCGCATGTCGCCGATCATCATCATGGCTTCATGATTGCCGAGGATCACAATCACATGACCCCCGCGCTTTGGCGCTTCGCGCTGCAGCTTCATTAGATCGTGAATGATCTTGAGGCTGTCTGGTCCCCGATCGACAATGTCGCCCATCTGGACCAGCGTTGCATTACCGCCAGCCCAGCGTCCCTTTGAATCGATTAGGCCCGCCGCGCCGGCGATGGCCCGCCACGCTTCAAAATCGCCATGGAGATCGCCGATTGCGACGATGCGTTGCTGCGTCGATTGCGGCACCGCCGCGCCTGGCGTGAGCATGGCGGCGAATATCAACAAATGCCAAACCAACAGCCTCAGCATCGGCGCTCCCCGGCAGCGTTGGCCGCAAGGGGCGCTACTGCGGCGTTTTTGTCAAGCAACGCCATTGCCTGCTATACGTTGACTCGCAGAAAGGAGCAGCAGTCATGCGTATCGCTGCCTTGTTCTCGCTTCCGCTAATCCTGCTCAGCGCGCAGCCCGCGGCATCGCAGGCGCCGACCGTCGTCAATGTACAGCTTGCCAGCTTCAGATTCACGCCGAAAACGATCGTCCTCGATCATGGACACTCCTATGTCCTCCGGCTCGCGAATGTCGCCGACGACGGTCATGACTTCACCGCTTCGGACTTCTTCGCCGCAGCCAATGTTGCGGCGGAAGACCGGCGGCTGGTTACCGAAGGCGAGGTTGAAGTTCCGCCGGGGCAAGTCCGGGAGATCCACCTGACTGCGCCAGCTGCCGGGAGCTACGGCCTGAAATGCAGCCATAGCTTCCACAAGATGTTCGGCATGTCGGGCAAGATCGTCGTCCGCTAAGCGCTTGACTTTCCAGACCCTGTCTATAGAGGGCGCGCGGTCGCGTTCCTTTGGGCCGTGACGCTCGTCCGAGACAGTTGGTGCACCTGACGCGGTCAGGAGCTTAATTTCCAGCCTAGACGGGGATAAGGAATTCTAGAACCGGTCGCCTTGTCGTCCCGGTCGTGCGCTGGTCGCCAGCGCCTCTCGATCCATCCCCCGGACATCTCGGAGACATGGGTTTTCCCCATGGCTCCAACCCTTTGCCGGATGGTCCGGCAAGGGGAATGACTAGGAGTATGGCATGGATCGTTCGCAAAAAGCCGATCTGGTTGCCGAGCTGAAGAACGTCTTCAACGAGACCAGCGTGGTGGT
>DASTVY010000270.1:0-2131 GCA_035758865.1 Sphingomicrobium sp.
GAAAAAGGCGCTGAACGATGCGGCTGTGACTGCGAGGGCCAGTTGTGCGGCAGAACGCGCGTGGATCAGCACATGGAATGCCCCAGTCGCCGCCCCCACGACGGGCAAGGAAGAGGATTGGCATTACTATCTGAGAGAAACCCAATATCGGACCAAATGGTCCGCCGATCCGCCTAGTGCCGGCACGACCGTACTGCGCATGCCAAGTGCAGCCGATTTTCAGGCGTCGGTGAAATGGCTGGAGGAGGCCCTCACGGAAACCGCAATTGTTGACCACGACCTGCGAGCAATTGGTTCGCCTGATCTTGCGCGGCTTGCCATCGAAATCGAACGAATTGGCCCCAGCATTGGTCGCGGCCAATTGAAGGGCGTTGATCTGGTCATTGTCGCAGATGATGTCCATGCCAGCCGCATCCGCGCCGCACTCGCGCGGTCAGGAGCGAGCCTCGAATTTATCGATCCGAAGCGGTCATTTCCTCAGATTGCACAACGAATGCGGGATCAAGCCGAGGTGGCTACTTGTCAGGCCCCCGACCCGGCGCCAAGCTAGGCGGCGTGGTGGTACGCGCTACCGTTTCTGGCCTTGGGAGGAGGAATATTCCTGCTTCGCCGGGTGTGAAAACTAGCCCCTGGCTAATGTCCGCTTTCCACTCATATCGGTCATAAGATTTGGCTGTCCTACAGCCGCTGCGTGTGTCAGCGTTTGATCCGGCTCTTTCACCTTGTTGGAATCATTGGAATCGCCCCCGCGTGCACCCACGCGCGTAATGGGTGAGACTTTTGCGACTTTTGCCGGGCGGCCGCGGCTGAGCCGCAAAGCCCATTGTCAGTGTGAACATGTGTGAACTTTCGCGAACAGAACGGATGGCCGTCACGGAGTAAATTGTCCTTCGGTCAGCCTCGTTGCCGTGACGTCAGTCGGGTTCGGCTACGCCGACCCGCTGGCCGGCTCTCGCGGTCTCTTCGAGAAGAAAAGCCTAAAGCCTTGCCGCGGCTACGATCGGTCCGCCGCTGCCACTCTGGACGAGGATCGCGGAGCGAAGGTTCGGGTCGGCTGCAGTCGGCGCTGTTACGATAACCTCATTTCCGGCCCATTTGCCGATTGCCGACAGCGATCGGACCACGTTGCGATGGATGATGGTGCGTCCGCCATTCTCCCCCGCACGGATCGGCACTTTCAGTGCGCGCGGATCATAACGCACGAGCCAGATTGTGGCCGGTCGGACCGCCGCGCCACCGCGAATTCGAACCTTGTCACCGGACTTCGTAATCGCCGGTCCCGATTGGCCGCGATCGCCGGCACGGATTGCTGCAATCAGCTCAGCCATATCGCCCCCGTTGGTGACCTTTCGGCCATTCACAATGGTCTGCGGGGTGGCGACATTCCCCCGGCCGCCAGCGCGGGCGTAATCATATTGGCGCTTCGTGAACTCCGATCTGGCGAAGGTGTCCTTCCAGCCGAGCTGATCCCAATAGGTGACGGCAAAGGTGAGGGCGAGAACATCAGGCCGTCCGGCAATCGCATTGATGTTGCCAATCGCCGGCGGGCATGAGGAACAGCCCTGGCTCTGGTACAGCTCCACGACCGTCGGATGCAGAGGATCGCTGGCCACCAGCGGACTAGTCGAAACGGCGGCCGTTCCGGCGAGAACGGCAACAAGCAGACCTTGCATTCTTGGCATGAGCAGGCTCCCCACGCGCTATCGCGCTGATAGACCCTATACGGCCCAACGCCGCGAGCGGTTACGCTAATGCCGCTTCAGGCGCAGCCCTCGATCAGCTGGATGCTTTCATTCCCTGCGTGGATGGTTTCGACCTTCTGCTCGACGTTGGTTTCGAACCGCACGCCGCTCTTCTCGGGCTTCAGCCAGTAGGTCAGATATTCGGCCGGAAGCTCAAGATAATGATTGGGCTCGGTTTTCAGGTCGGCACCGTACGCCTTGCGCACGTCCTCGGCGGTTGAGCCGACATGAATGTCGCGCGGCGTTGCGACTTCGCTGGGCTCGCTGGCCGAGATCCGCGTCAACTTGCCGTCCTCGAACATGAAATACATGCCGGGCAGCCGATTGTCGGCCGCATAGAGCTCCAGGCAGGTGCCCTCATTATCGAACGCGTCGCCCTGCAGCTCGAG
>DASTVY010000351.1:0-31709 GCA_035758865.1 Sphingomicrobium sp.
TTCCTCTGCTTGCGGAAAGGCTGGGCGGGATTGGACATGGCATTCACCGGATCAATCTGTCGGGCGGCGACCGCTACGATTGGCGCACTGGCGCGACCAGCTATCGCGGCACGATGTCGGCCTGGCCGATGTTCTTTGACCGGTTCGTCCGCTCAAACTCGATAACCGACGTCATCCTCTATGGAGACTGCCGCCCGGTGCATCAGGCTGCAATCCGCATGGCCAAGCTACGCGGCATCCGGGTATTCGTGTTCGAGGAAGGCTATATCCGTCCCGACTGGATGACGCTGGAGCCAGATGGGGTGAACGGTCATTCCCCGTTCGATCGAGATCCTGAGCTTATCCTGGCCTCCAGCCGCTGGCTTCCGGAAATCCCGGATTTGCCGCCCATAACCGCCGATTTCCGGCGCCGGGCGCGCGACAGCTACTGGCATTATCACCACGTCGTGACGGGCCGCCTAAGCTTTCCATTCTATCGCACCCACCGCAGCCACTCGATCATTGGCGAGGGACTGGGCTGGCTGATGAAATTCGCCCGTAGCGGCCGGCGCGCGCGACAGGCCGAGGAGGCGCTGGCTGCGATCAAAGGAAAGAACTTCGTCCTCTTTCCGTTGCAGCTAACGGGCGACTACCAGATCAGGGCCCACTCGCCGTTCGATTCCATGCCCCAAGCGGTCGATTATGTCCTCGACAGTTTCGCGAACCATTCTGCCCCCGACCAGCTGCTCCTCGTAAAAGAACATCCGCTCGATGCTTCATGGCGGAATTGGCGGCTCTACCTCGCCCGGCGAGCGCGGCGCCTGGGGATCGAAAGCCGCGTCATCTGCATCGACGGCGGCGACCTTCAGCAGCTTTCGACCTCGGCCGCCGGGATGGTTTGCGTCAACAGCACGTCCGGTACGCTTGCGCTTGAAAATGGCGCTCCCGTCGTGGTGCTAGGCGATGCTGTCTATGACGTGCCCGGCATCACCCATCAGTCTGGGCTGGACCGGTTTTGGAGAAATCCGGAACGGCCGGATCCGGAGCTCTATGTGGCATTCAAGAAGTCGCTTCATGCCAAGTGCCTGGTTCGTGGCGGCCTCGCCAGTGCCTCGGCCACCGAGACCTTGGTCAACAACAGCATTGAACGGCTGCTGGCCGAAGACAGCATGCCGATGAATTCCGTCGAGGGGCTGGGACTGGCTGCGTTCGGCGCCAATCATCTCCGTTCCGCCAGCCGACGTTAGGGCAGCAGCGACACTTAGCACCCAATGCACGACGCCCCGATCCTGATCGACGTGAGCCGGCTGATCTGGCGGCAGTGGACGCGCCGGCTTCCGACGGGGATCGACCGCGTCTGCCTGGCCTATTTGCAGCGCTTTCATGAAAGCGCCTTGGCGGTCGTCCAATTCCGACAGGTCCGCCGGATCCTCGACCGCAAGAGCAGCAAGCGGCTGTTCGACTTGTTGCTCAACGGCTCGGCCCATTTTCGCTCAAAGCTCGTTGCTGCTTTGGGTGGATCGGCCTTGCGGGCGGAACCCAGTTATGCCGGGCAAATCTATCTCAACCTCGGCCATACCGGGCTGAACTCGCCCCATCTCGAACCATGGCTGGTTCGACATGAGCTGCGCCCGGTTTTTCTGATCCATGACCTGATTCCAATCACCCATCCCCAATATTGCCGGGAGGGCGAAGCCGTCCGGCACGAGCAGCGAATTGCGACGGCATTGCGCTCGGCCAGCGGCCTGATTTTAAATTCCGCCGCGACGAAACGCGACTTGACCGAATTTGCGGGCAATCACGGCTTGCGGATGCCGGCAAGTCTCGTCGCCTGGCTGGGGATCGATACCGCGCCAGCCAAGCCAAGCAGCAACAAACACGGGCAGGATCGGCCCTATTTCGTGATGATCGGCACGATCGAGGCCCGAAAGAATCACCTGCTGATGTTGCAGGTCTGGGCCGATCTGGTGGCGAAGCTGGGCGAAAAAGCCCCGAAACTCATCGTCATTGGCCAGCGCGGCTGGGAAGCTCAGGAGGCGATCGCGATCCTGGACGATCCCGGACCCTTGGATGGTCATGTTCGCGAGATGGCCCGCTGCGATGATGAAACGATGGGCAATCTGCTTGCCGGAGCCCAGGCCATGCTCATGCCGAGCTTCGTCGAAGGGTTCGGGCTCCCGGTTGTCGAGGCGCTGCAGCAGGGCGTGCCGGTCATCGCTAGCGACCTTCCGGTGTTCCGTGAAATCGCGGCCGATATTCCAGCCTATCTCGATCCATCCGACCGGGAGGCATGGGCGAGGGTCATTACCGACTACATCGGAGACGGGCCGGATCGCCAGCGCCAGCTAAAGGCCGCGGCAACATATTCAGCTCCAGGCTGGAGCCGTCACTTCTCGCTGGTCGAAGAGTTTCTGGAGAAACTCTAACTCAGTCCGAGGCGCAAGAAGTCATGAATGTGCACGATCCCGATCGGCACATTGGTGTTCACCGGGGCATTGGGTTCGATCACGAAGGCTCCGGTGATCTTGTTGTCATTGAGCAGCTTCAAAGCCTCTTCCGCCAGCATGTTGGCGTTGAGCGTGATGGGATCGGCGGTCATCACCCCTTCCGCCGTTGCTGCGGAAAGATTTTCGAAATGACGGCGCAAGTCTCCATCGGTGATCGCGCCGATCAGCCGGCCTGCCGGATCGACCACTCCGGCCATGCCGAAACCCATCGACGTCATTGTCAGGATGACATCGTGCATATGCGTCGATTGCCTGACCAGCGGCACTCGTGAAGCCGGGTGCATGATGTCCCTGACCGGAGTCAGCCGAAGGCCGAGCGCTCCATCGGGATGGAGCGTCTTCATGCAATCCGCCGTGAAACCCCTGAGATCCATCAATGCCATCGCAATTGCGTCGCCCAATGCCAGCTGCATGGTCGTCGAGGTGGTTGGAGCGATATTGGCGGGGCAAGCTTCCCTGGTCGTCGGTAGGCATAGCTTGATGTCCGCGTTTCGCATCACCAGCGAGTCCATGCGGGATGCGACCCCGATCACGGGAACGCCGATTTCGCGAGCATAGTGAAGGAAGGCGCGAAGCTCGCTGGTATTTCCGGAATTGGAAATAACGACCAGGACGTCGCCGCGGATTAGCATTCCTAAATCGCCATGGGCTGCTTCGCCAGGATGAACGTAGATCGCCGGCGTGCCCGTGGCCGCCATCGTTGCCGCCCACTTCCGGCCGATGTGCCCGGACTTGCCCATTCCGGTTATGACTACCCGTCCGCGCGATCCCAGGATCGCATCGCAGGCCATGACGAATGAGTCATCGAGCGACGAAGCCAGGACCTGCAGGGCCGCGGCTTCCGTTCTGACAACTTCTATTCCCCGCTCGAGTATTGATTCGGCCGGATACGCCGACCGAACAATATTCTGGATCGACATTACTTACGCTTCCCCACCCAACTGTGACGCAACATCCGAGCTCATGCGCGCCGTACGCGGACCCTATTGCAGCGGCAATAAACAAAAAACCGTTTTTTCGACTAAGCCGCTCATTTAATTCGGTTTAACCGAATTCTGTTTAGCGAGAGCCGTCCTAGGGATTTCACGGCCTAGGTCAACATCTTGCGCGCGGCGTTAACTGGTTCCGGCGCTCTCGAAAAACGTTACGCTACAGAAAGAATTCGAGCGCTGTGTCGAGCGCGCAACAGTCCAATTAAACAGTCTTTCTCCATACCACTTGAGAAACGAAATAAATCCGCAAGCCAATTTCTATCGGTGTCGCACCGCGTACATTCAAGCGCCCATACCATTTCCGTGATCCATTTGGAGAGACTCTGGTCCTTTCCCCTTTGATTTCGTGCGGAATCGCCTAAGGCACGACTTCCGCCTCGATGGTTGGGGCCTCCCCGGAGCTAGGGCTTTCAGATCGAATTTGGTTGGGGCTGAATCGAAGTGCAGTTGGATCAAAGTGGATTTCGCCCTTCCGCGATTACAATCGCCCGCTGGTGGCGATTGCCCTTGTGGATATTGGCGCTGTTCACAGGAGCGAAAAGCTTCGTCGACAACCCGATCCTCGGTTCAAAACGCCTCAACCGTGCAGGCCTCCATCGTTGGCGGCTAAGGGCGGCGCATTCGCTTGCATGGGCTCGGCGCGCCCGCCTCGCCCACCTGTTGCCGGCGGACTTGGCAGCCAGGTTCGATCGCGACGGTTTCATCGCCATACCGGACTTTTTGCCTGAGGAAGTATTCAGCCGACTTCGATGCCAGCTTCTCGAAACCGAGTTTGAGTGCCGTGAACATCAGCAGGGCGATACCTTAACCAGGCGCGTGCCCGTCGGCCCGAAGATGCTCGCGAACATGCCCGATCTCGCTCTGCTGCTCCACGATCCGCGGTGGAAGGGAATTATGGCCTATGTGGCGAGCAGCCGCATCGCTCCCGTCTATTATATCCAAACGATCGTTGGAGGTTACGCCGAAGGCCCTCCCGATCCACAGATCCTGCTTCACTCAGACACATTTCACCCCTCGCTGAAGGCCTGGCTGTTCCTGACCGACGTGGGGCCCGGCGACCGGCCGCTGACCTATGTCGCGGGCTCGCACATGTTGTCGGCGGAACGCGCCGAGTGGGAATATCGCAAGAGCATCCACGTCAGGGCCAACGGCGATCGCCTGTCGCAGCGCGGCTCGTTCCGCATCGCGCCGGAAGAGTTAGCCCAGCTCAATCTGCCGGCACCCACCCACTTTTCTGTTCCGGCGAATACGCTGGTCGCCGCAGATACTTGCGGTTTCCATGCTCGCGCTACGTCCGACCGGCCGACGGTGCGCGTCGAACTTTGGGCATACGCCCGGCGCAACCCCTTCATTCCCTGGACCGGTCTGGATCCGCTTTCCTGGCGGCCGATTGCAGATCGGCGCGCGGAGTGGCTTGGCTCGATCGTCGATTGGTTGGCCAAGCGAGGCTTGATGATCCAGCATTGGCAATCCGCAGGGAAACGGCGACCGATCGACCCCTAAGCATTGGTCAGAGGGCCCCTAATGGATGAGCCACGGCTCGCGCGGCGCCCGTACGGTTAGTAGCTCCGCGCCACCTTCGGTGATGAGGATATTCTCCTCGTGGACGATCATTACCAGCGGTCCGGAGGCTCACGCGAACAACTGGCCCGGCATCTCGCTTCCCTTGCGGACACCTTCCGCGAAGTCATGGAGCGATCAACCTCCGAGAACCTTCCGACGGGCGCGATCGCCGACCAGATCGCGGAGGAACGCTTCCGCGATGCCTGACCTTACGGACATCGTTCGCGACTATTATCCCCGGATCGACAGGATGGATGTCGAGGGAATCCTGCGGCTTTTTGCGCCGACCGCTGTCTACGAACGGGCGGGAGCGCGCTACGAGGGCCTCCCCAGCATAGCGGCATTCTACCGCGAGGACCGCCGGATAAGCGGAACACATTCGATCGAGCATCTTATGGCAGATGAAGCTCGGCGCGTGGTGCTGGTCATGGGCCGGTTCGAAGGAAAAGGAGCTGACGGAAGCAGCAAGGCGGTCGACTTTGCGGACCTGTGGCAGTTCGATGAGACCAAGAGCGTATCTCTTCGCCGGACATATCTCGCGCTTGGTCACGCCTATGTCGCAAGCTGAGAATTGGCTGGGGCGGCAGGATTCGAACCTGCGAATGCCGGTACCAAAAACCGGTGCCTTACCGCTTGGCGACGCCCCAGCATGGGCTGCCCCGGTCGGGGCTGATGCGCGCGGGGCGGCTTATAACGGCCAAGCGCGTCTTGAAAAGCGGAAATCAGGCGCTCCGCTTGCGCCTCTGCTGTCGCGCTGCGGGTAGCTCCTGCGGCGGGACCGGGCGGCCGAAGTGAAATCCTTGAAGCTGGTCGCAGCCAAGCTTTCGCATCACTTCCGCCTGAGCCTCGGTTTCGACACCCTCGGCGGTCGTTTCCACACCTAATCCGTGGGCCAGTGCCAGGATCGCATGGACGATCGCGACACAGTCCATCGCGCCCTCAGCTGCCCCGCGTACGAAACTCTGGTCGATCTTGATCTTGGCGAATTGGGCCCGGCTTAGATAACCGAAGCTGCTGTAGCCCTTGCCGAAGTCGTCCAGCACAAGGCGAACGCCCAGCCCTCGCAGCCGCTCAAGCGAAGCCAGGGTCGCTGCATCGTCGCCAAGAAATACGCTCTCCGTTACCTCCAGCTCAAGCCGGCCCGGCTCGAGACGCGTCGCCGCGAGCGCGCCCAACACTGTCTGGGCAAGCCCTGCGCCGGTCAGCTGCGCTGCCGAGATGTTGACCGCGACCCGCATCTGGCTTTCCCAGGTCGCCGCTTCGGCGCAGGCCTCGCGGATCACCCAGTCGCCGATCTGGTGGATCAGGCCGGCGTCCTCGATGATCGGGATGAACTGGTCGGGCGGGATGTCGCCGCGTTTGGGGTGGCGCCAACGGAGCAATGCCTCGCGGGCGACCACTTCGCCGCTCTTGGCGTCGATAATCGGCTGATAGGCCAGCCCCAGGCCGTCGCCGCTCAGCGCTTCGCGGACGTCCTGTTCCAGCAGGCGGTGATCCTCGGCCTCGTCGAACATGTAGCGCTCGAAGAAAGCATGCCCTCCGCGCCCGGCCTCCTTGGCGCGATAAAGCGCCAGATCGGCATTGCGCATAAGCTGCTCTTCGAACGTGCCGTCGGTAGGGCAAACCGCGATGCCGATCGTCGCTCCGACGTGGAGCGTCGCGGCGCCGACATTGAAGCTCTTCGAAAGGTCGGCGATGATCTGGTCCGCAACCTTCGACAGCTGTTGCTGACTACAGCCGCGGCTCCAGACGATCGCGAACTCGTCGCCGCCAATGCGCCCGACCTGGCCGCCCTCCCCGACTGCCCGTTCCAGGCGCTCGCCCACTTCCACCAGCAATTGGTCGCCGATCGCATGGCCGAGCGTATCGTTGACCAGCTTGAAGCGATCGAGGTCGACCAGCAGCAATGCGCAACCGCTCTGGCTTTCCCACTGTCGCATTACTGCTTCTTCCAGCAATTCGCGTACCAGCAGGCGGTTGGCGAGGCCGGTCAATGGGTCGGTGCGGGCGGCGCGAACCGCGTCATTACCGCAAAGGCGCGCCTCGGTGATGTCGGAGGCGACGCCACGCCAGCCGACCAGTTCCATCTTTTCATCGAGGATCGGCTTGCCCGATATCGACCACCAGCGCTGGTGATCGGGCGACGGGATCGCTCGGTCACGGAACGGAGTGCCGCTTTCAAGGTCGCTGAACAGGTCCCGCATGCCGGATGAGAAGGCCACGACTTGTCCCGCAGGATCGAGGAGCCAGCTATAATGGCGGCCTACGATCTGCTCTTCTCTAAGGCCATTCGGAGCGAGCAGCTCCGGCGACATTTTGACAAAGCTGAGGTCGACATCCAGCTCCCACAGTCCGCCCGAACCCGAGGCTTCGAACTCGCGCAATAGCTTGATGATCTCGCCCTGTTCGCGAAGCTCGATCCGGTCGCGGCTGTGGGCGATGAACTGCCGTGCAGTGCTGAGCACGTTGACGATGAGGACTCCGGAATAGGCGATCACCAGCCCAAACATGGGAGCGCTGCCCAGCCTGAGGGTCAGGGAAATGCAGCCGATGGTGAGAATGCCAACATAAAGGATCGCTGCCTGGGGTAGCGACACCAATGTGATGCTTCCGGCGCTAACCAATGCGGCCATGACCACGCACATGAAGATCTTCTGGCTCGGCTCGGCTGCTTCGAACCAGAACAGCGGCGGGACCAGCCACATCGACGCAAGGACGGCGATCAGCAGGCAGATCGTGCCCGTACGCGGCGGGTACTGCTCTGCATATTCGGGGTCATGACGTAGCCGGACGGCACGAACGCCCCGCATGAAACAAAGGAGCAGCGCTCCACCGAACCATATTCCGAGCTGGAAATTGTCGGTGGTGTCGCGCAGCCCGACAACCATCACCGCTGCGGTCAGTAGCTGGATCGCGACGGTTGCCGGAACCAACCGCACGAGTGCGTCGATCTGCGATTGACGGACCGCCCGGCCGATCCGGTCCCGTGGCGTGTCGAGCGAGAACAGGTCAGAGCAGCGCAGCCGGCGCGGGCCGGTGCGGTGGTCCTGCTGTGTCTTTTGACTCTGTCCCCCCACGCGACCCGGTTCCGCCTAGCCTCGTTATGATCCGGCAATTCTCCGCTTTCGCAGCAGAGTGCGAAGAAACCATGAATCGTGCGTCTTGCTGATCAATAGTTGAGGCGGCGGTTGACCAGGTCGTCGTAGTCGCGCTGGAGCTGGCGAGACAGGTCGCCGATTTCGAAGTTCCACGGACCTGCCGAGCGGATGAACGTGACCTCGGCCGCCGAGCCGGTAATGAACATCTGTTCGAAGCTCTCCAGCTCGTCGGGCCAGATCGCCCGCTCCTCGACTTCGACGCCGCGCCTCCTGGCGAGGTCCATGACGGTCTGGCGCGTAATGCCGTCCAGGAAGCAGTCCGGCGTCGGTGTGAACAGCTTGCCTTCCTTGATGAAGAAGGCGTTGGCGCCGGTGGCCTCGGCCACCTGGCCGCGCCAGTCGAACATCAGCGCGTCGTCATAGCCGCGCTCGTCGGCATGTTTCTTGGACAGGCTGGCGATCATGTAGAGGCCGGCAGCCTTGCTGTGCACCGGCGCTGTATAGGGGGCCGGGCGCCGCCACGGGGCGATGTCGAGCCGAAGGCCCTTGTCCGCGATTTCCGGCGGGAAATATTTGCCCCAGTTCCATGCGGCGATCGCAAGGTGCGGCTTGGTGCCTTTGGGGGACACGCCCATCTGCTCGGAGCCGCGCCAGGCGACCGGACGGACATAGGCATCGACAAGCTCGTTGGCCTTCACCACCTCGTCGCAAGCTGCATCGATCTCCTCGACCGACCAGGGAATCTCGAAACCCAGCAGTTCAGCCGATTTCCGCAGGCGAGTGCTATGCTCGCTGAGCTTGAAGATGACTCCACCATAGGCCCGCTGCCCTTCGAACACCGACGAGGCATAGTGCATAGCATGGGTGAGGACATGGACATTGGCCTCGCGCCACGGGACGAGCTTGCCGTCGATCCAGATCCACCCGTCGCGGTCATCGAAGCTGCGCGTTTCGGCCATCTCATCCTCTCGATTATTGGCGACCGCGCCTAGGCGAGCGGCTGCTCAGCGTCAATTGCGGCGGGCGGCTTCCGCGGCCAGCTCCTTGGACCGCCGGACCGCCGCTTCGATCGTCCGGTCGATTAGCTGCTGCAGCCCGCCTTCCGCATCGAGCACGGCGAGCCCCCGCTCGGTCGTTCCCCCGGGGCTTGCAACACGCCGGGCGATCTCGCCCATCGATGCGCGATTTCCGGCGGCATAGGCGGCTGTCCCGACCAAAGTCTGGATCGCCACTTGTTCCGCGGTGCTGGGCTGCATCCCCAGACGTTCCCCACTCTTCGCCAGGGCTGCGGCAAATCGCGCCACATAGGCGATGCCGGCGGAAGCTATGGCGCCGATCACGCCGAACTCCTCTTCCTTTTCGCACCACATGATCATGCCGAGCGATGCCATCAGCTGGCGCAAATCCGCCAACCGCTCCTGGTCGCTGTCGGCGCTGTAGATCGCCGTAACCCCCTGGACCTGGGCGACCGGCAAATTGGGCATGACACGCACGATCGCCCTGGCGTCCGGGAACCGCTCCCGAAGCGTCGCCGCCGATACCCCCGCCAGCATCGACACGAGCAGGCAATCGTCCCCGACGTGCGGTGCTAGTCCCGGCGCCACTTCATCGATTTTCTGCGGCTTGAAACCCAGCATGACGAACCGCGGTGGCTCGCCGACCGGATAGTCGGTGACGGTTCGAACCCCTTCGACCGGCGTCCCGCTCGGCCGGATCACCGTCACATTGGAGAAATCGACGCCGGCGGCCCGCCAGCCTTGAACCATCGCGCCGGCCATATTGCCGCAACCGACCATCCAGGCCGGCGCCGGAAAAGCCGGCGTCATGACGTCAGGCCTCTCCGGCCGTGTCGATCAGCGCCGCGGAAATCGCCTCGGTCGGCGACTTCCCGCCCCACAGTACGAACTGGAACACCGGGTAGAAACGCTCGCACTCCTCAAGCGCAGCCTCGCTGATCGCTTCGGCCTGCTCGAAGGTCATGGTCTCCCCTTCGCCGACCAGCGCGGCATGGCGAAAGACGATCAGTCCCGATCCCGACCAAAGTTCGAAATGTCCAAGCCACAGCTGCTCGTTGATAAGACCAAGCGATTCATAGATCGCCGCACGTTTTTCCGTTGCCACCTTGATGTCGGGGAATGCCAGGAATTGAAGCACCTGGTCTTCCTGGCGCCAGACTCCACGAAGCTCATATTGTGCCCAACTGCCGGTAGCGGAAGCGATGATTTCTCCATCGCCGGCGCGCTCGCAGGCCCAGCCGCGCGCCTCGAAATATTGCTCCAGCATCTCGATCGGAGCGCCATCGTCGCGCTCGTCGGTTTCGGTGTCGTCAGTCAGGACTTGGCTCCCTTCGGCCCCCTTGCGGGCTTGGGCTTGATAGTAGCGCCCTTGGCCGTCGCTTCCAGCGCCTCGATCCGACTTTTCAACAGTTCATTTTCCTCGCGGGCGGAGATCGCTATCGCCTTCACCGCCTCAAACTCGTCGCGGCTGACGAAATCCATTCCGCCGACCCATTCGCGCATCTTGTCGCGCATCGATGATTCGGCCTCGCGGCCCATGCCGGCCATGGTGCCGGCGACGCCGTTCATCATCTTGACCAGGTCGTCGAATATCCGGTTTTGCGACTGCATTTTTATCTCACTCCTGTAATCCCGAGCGGCGAAGCGTCGGCACCCGGGTTCAGCTTGCCGGTCTCATAGTTGAGCGCCGTGGCAAGGCACAACCAAAGAAGATAGGGAAGCATGAGCCATCCCGCGATTGAATTCAGGCTGCGGAAGTAACGCGCTGCAAGCAGCGCCATGATCAGCATCGCTACGATGAGGACCAAGGCAACGTCGATCATGTGCATGCCGAAAAAGACCGGCGACCAGGCGAAATTCAGCGCGAGCTGGCCACCAAACAGCCACAGCCCGTCGCGCCGCTGCTTCGATGGGGGTTGCTGAAGCACGATGGCAAGTGCCAATCCCAGCATTGTGTAAAGCGTCGTCCAGACCACGCCGAACATCCATGCGGGCGGCTGGAAAGCTGGCTTGCGAAGATCGGCGTACCAGCTGTTTTCGAAACCGCTGTTGGACAGATAGCCCATCAGCGTACCGGCGATCACGATCGCCGGGACGGTGAGGATCGCTGTCTTCCAAACGGGGCGGATTTCGCTCGCTTCTGTTGCCACTCAATCCTCCTTGGTTGCTCCTAGCAAGAATTCGACATTGCCTTCCGGTCCGGTGATCGGACTCGGCTCGATGCCCAAAATGTTCCAACCCTTCGATTGGACCCATTGGGCTGCTTCATCGCAAACTCGCCGATGGACGGCAGGGTCCCGCACGACCCCGCCTTTCCCGACTTCCTCTCGACCAGCTTCGAACTGCGGCTTGATGAGAGCGACTAGCCTTGCGCCCGGCCTGGCCAGGTCGAGCGCCGCATCAAGCACCTTTGAGAGGCTGATGAAGCTGGCATCGCAGACGACAATATCTACCGGCTCGGCGATGATATCCCGCGTCAAGTCGCGGGCATTTGTTTGCTCGTGGACAATCACCCGAGGATCGCTTCGGAGTTTCCACGCCAGCTGGTTGGTCCCGACGTCCACTGCATAGACCTTGGCTGCGCCGCGGCTCAGCAGCACGTCGGTAAAACCGCCAGTCGAGCTGCCGACGTCGAGCGCGACCGTTCCGGTCACGTCGAAGCCGAAATGAGTGAGGCCGTGGCCCAGCTTGATGCCCCCTCGCGAAACCCAGGGGTGGTCGCGGCCCTTGACCGTTAGCGCCGTGTCTTCGGCAAGCATGTCGCCCGCCTTTGCGACCCTCCTATCACCCGCAAATACATTGCCCGACAGGATCAAAGCCTGGGCGCGGGTCCTGCTTTCCGCCAGCCCCCTGTGCACGAGCAATTGGTCGGCCCGAACCTTAGCGGCCACCCACGTCCTCCTGCTTCTCCTCGAGGCCGGAGCGAACTTCGCCCGAAGCTTCTGCTTCTGTCGCTGGATCGGCAGCAGGAGCCACCTTTCGCTCCGACCCATCTTCCGTGAGGCACAGCCGGAAATAGATTGGCAAATGATCCGACCCTATGTCGCGCAACAGGTCGAGCTGGATCAATTTGAAGTGCGGCGAGACAAACAGATGGTCGAGCGGCCAGCGCAGCAGCGGGTAATTCGCATTGAAGGTCGGATAGAAGCCGCGCCCGACCCTTGGATCCAACATGCCGCCTACCCTCCGGAACAGGCCGGATGTTCGAGACCAGGCGACATCATTGAGGTCGCCCATGATGATCGCTGCCCATCCTTCGTCGCGAACCCGCCGCCCCACCATCACAAGCTCCGCGTCCCGTTCCCCGCTATCGTCGCCGGGCAGTGGCGGCTCGGGATGAATTGCATGCAGGTCGACTTGCTCACCGCCGGCCAGTCGCAGCTTGACATGAGCAGAAGGGACACCTGGCTGAAGCAGATATTCGATGCGGCCTTGACTCGGCAGGCGAGATAACAAGATCATCCCATAAGTATTTGGAAGAGGCTCGGAAAGTCGGAACGGATATACGGTGTATAAAGGTCTCACCGCCCGCTCCCATTCGAATCCCGGCTCCAGCAGCAGGACGACATCGGGCTTGCGCTGTTCGACCAGACTGAGCAGCCGGCCGAACTCGCGATTGGTCATCAGCACATTGGCATTGAGGAGTGAAATCTGGCGCCCCGGCGGGCAATTCCGAATGCTATCGACCTGTTTCGGATAGGGCGGGAAGTAAGCCACGAAATGGCTGATCTGCCAGGCAAAGGCGATCGCCGTCCCACCCAGCAATGGCCAGCGCCAGCGGCCAAGTGAAACGAGCCAGAGGCCGGCTCCAACGAGAATCAAGAGTGCCGCCACCTGGAGCCGCGGGAAATCCCACAGGCGCACCCACCAGCGGTCGGTCCACCACATAGGCAGGAACGACACGACGATGAGTGAAATTGCCAGCGCGATCAGCGCCGCTCTTCCCCAATTACGTGCCTTGCTCACGCTGCGCTCTGCACTGTCCACCCCGCCATAAGGTCGAGGTGCCGCCCTAGTTCCGCCACGGTTGGATCGGGTCCGATCGAAGAAAAGGCCGGTATCGGGTCCGAACCCCGCATTGACCGCCAGAAATGAATGATCAATCCTTCGATTTCCGGCCGATCGATCATGATCTGACTTTCCAGCCTGTCGCTGGGCAGCGGCCTTAGAGGCGCATGGTAATGCGGCGCCAGCTCACGCCAAAGGAAGCGGGTTGTAGTCTGGGAAACGAATGCCCGGGCCATGGCGCGCTCGAACCGTTCAGCATCGACCCGGCCCCGCCTCCTGGCCAGCCAGCTATGCCGTCTCCGCGACATCGGCATGGTCAGGAAGAAGAGGCCGAGAAGGCTCAATGTGCCGACGATGAGCCACCAGTCGAGGGTCAGGCGATCGCTCCCGCGTCTGCACCAACGTCATTCCGGCGAAGCGCCTTCAACACCGTTTCGACGATGTGATGCGCGTTGAGGCCGGCTTCCTCATATTGCTTGTAGGGCGCGTCCTGGTCTTGAAATTCGTCCGGCAGGCGCATCGTCCGGAGCTTGAGGCCGGAATCGATCAGACCTTCGTCGCTGGCCATGGTGAGCACATGCGCGCCAAAACCGCCGATCGCCGCCTCCTCGATGGTCACCGCCACCTCGTGGCTGGTGAGCAATTTCCGGATTAGCTCTTCGTCCAGCGGCTTTGCAAAGCGGAGGTCAGCGACCGTCGTCGACAGGCCCTTGGCTTCGAGCAGGTCCGCCGCCTTCTCGGCTTCCTCGAGCCGCGTGCCAAGCGACAATATGGCGACGGTCTTGCCTTCGCGAATGATGCGGCCCTTGCCGATCTCAAGCAGTTGCGGAGTTTCCGGCAGCGCAATGCCGCGCCCGTTGCCCCGCGGATAACGCACCGCAATCGGGCCCGTATCGTGCAGTGCCATGGTGTGGATCATATGGACCAGTTCAGCCTCGTCGGCGGCCGCCATGACCACGAAATTGGGCAAGGTGCCGAGATAGGCGAGGTCGAAGCTTCCTGCGTGGGTGCAGCCGTCGGCGCCCACCAGTCCGGCGCGGTCCATTGCAAAGCGCACCGGCAGGTTTTGGATCGCGACGTCATGGACGACCTGGTCATAGGCGCGCTGCAGGAAGGTCGAATAGATTGCGCAAAACGGCTTGTGGCCCTGCGCTGCAAGTCCTGCGGCAAAGGTCACGGCATGCTGCTCGGCAATTCCGACGTCAAATGTGCGGTCGGGAAAGGCCGCTTCCACCTTGTCCAGCCCGGTGCCCGACGGCATCGCCGCGGTGATCGCGACGACCTTCTCGTCGCGCGCCATTTCTGCCTTCAGCGCCTCGGCAAACACCGCAGTATAGGCCGGTGGACCCCCGCCGGGCCCCTTGTCCTGCTTGCCCGAAACAATGTCGAACTTGACCACGCCATGATATTTGTCGGCGGCATTCTCGGCGGGCCCATATCCTTTCCCCTTGCGGGTGACCGCATGGATCAGGATCGGTCCTTCCTCGGCATCGCGGACATTCTCGAGTATTTCGACCAGCGCTTCGACATCATGGCCGTCGACCGGTCCGACATAATAGAAGCCAAGCTCCTCGAAGAGCGTGCCCCCGGTCACCCAGCCGCGGGTATATTCCTCCATCTTGCGAGCGGCGCGATGGAGCGGCTCCGGCATCGCCCGGGCCAGCTTCTGCGCCAGTCGACGCGGGCCCAGATACTTGCTCGATGACACCAGTCGAGCCAGGCTGTTGCGAAGCGACCCGACCGGCGGCGCGATCGACATGTCATTGTCGTTGAGGATGACGATCAGCCGGTTTCCGGCCTCATGGGCGTTGTTCATCGCCTCATAGGCCATGCCCGCGCTCATCGCTCCGTCGCCGATCAACGCGATCGCGCGGCCCGGCTTGTCGCTTAGCTTGTTGGAGACGGCGAAGCCCAAGGCGGCCGAGATGCTGGTTGAGCTATGTGCCGCGCCGAACGGGTCATACTCGCTTTCCGAGCGCTTGGTGAAGCCGGACAGCCCTCCGCCCTGGCGGATCGAACGGATGCGATCGCGCCGGCCGGTGATGATCTTGTGCGGGTAGCATTGGTGGCCGACGTCCCAGATCAGCTTGTCGTTGGGCGTTTCGAACACATAATGGATTGCCACCGTTAGCTCGACGACGCCGAGGCCCGAGCCCAGGTGCCCGCCCGATTGGGAAACGGCGGAGATCATCTCGGCACGAAGCTCGTCGGCCAGCTGCGAAAGCTGGGTCTTCTCCAATTTCCTCAGATCGGCGGGATACTGGACTTGATCGAGCAGTGGCGTAGCGGGGCTGTCGGACATGGCGGTGCACTTATCCCTAAGCTTCGGTCATGTCACCAATGGGTACTTGATTTCAGCATTTACTCACGAAATGCTCAGGGTATCCCTAGCTGCAATCCTCGCAGCGGCCCCTGACCTCGATCACGGGCCGGACTTCGGCAAAACCGGCATGTTCCGCCGCTTGGCGCACACCTTCGGACAGCTTGTCGTCATCGATATGCGTTGCCTGGCCACACGTGTCGCAGATCAGGAATATGCAGTCGTGGAGGCAGCCCGGATGCTGATTGGCGATATAGGCGTTGGCGCTTTCCACCCGGCGCGCCAGGTTGGTCCCGACGAAGAGGTCCAGGATTCGGTAGACGCTGTTTGCCGCAACCCGCTTGCCGCGCGCCTTTGAGACGGCCTCTGCAATGTCATAAGCTGATGCCGGCCGGTCGAAGCTCGCCAGGGCATCGAACACCGACGCGCGCATGTCGGTCCATTGCTCGCCGCGCTCGACCATTCGGCGCGCAGCGGCGTCGCGAAGCGCGGTTCCTTGATGGAGCTGGTGTGAATGTCCGGACATGGCTGGAAGATAGGCCTTGCGATACCCGCCCGCAAGAAAACTACGCTATTCGGCGGCGATAAAGTTAAGCCGGTGGCCCAGCGCCAGGATTGCCACGCCAACCACCGTGTAAAGTGCTTCCGAGCCGTCATGCGGAAGGGTCAGCGCGCCTGCCATGACGCCCAGCCCAAGGCCGCCCACTGCGCTGGGCATCGAATAGCCATGCTCCAGGACACCGCGGCCGAGCGAAATCGCTCCCATCACCATCGCCAGGCTGAGGCCGATCTCGTGAACGATTGGAGCGCCCAGCACGCCGCCAGCGGCAGCCGCCAGTGCAAGCAAGACCGTTGTCGCCACGCAATGGACGAGGCAAAGGCCGGACAGGCCGATGGCCATCCGGTCGAGCCGATGGGTGGGAATCGCAAGCAGCGACATGCCGGAGGATATAACGTCGCTCGGTTGACGAGACAATATCACATGCACCATATTTTGCAGATTGTTGGCAAGCCGTCGTTATCCAGCCATATCGCTGGCCGACATGGAATCGACCCTCGCCCAGCCCCCTTCTGAAGCTGCCCGTCCGACACGCCCACTGGCCATCGCCAACTGGCTACTGTTCGTTGCCTCTTTAGTCTTCCTGATGGTCGTGGTGGGCGGAATCACGCGGCTCACGGAGAGCGGCCTTTCCATTACGGAGTGGCGCCCGATCTCTGGAGCCATTCCGCCGCTGACCCAGGAGCAATGGCAGCACGCCTTCGATCTTTACAAGGCTACTCCGGAATATCGTGAGATCAACGGACCTGCCGGCATGGATCTGGCGGCATTCAAGTTCATCTTTTTCTGGGAATGGGTTCACCGGCTGATCGGCAGATTGATCGGTATCGCCTTTGCGCTTCCGTTGCTGTGGTTTGCCTGGAAGCGCGCCATCCCGCACGGCTATGGCTGGAAACTCGTCGCCCTCCTTATTTTGGGCGGCTCGCAGGGTGCGTTGGGCTGGTTTATGGTTCAGTCCGGCTTGGTCGAACGGACCGACGTCAGCCATTTCCGTCTGTCCGCCCACTTATTGCTGGCCTTCTTCATCATGGCCGCGCTGATCTGGACCGCGCTTGATCTCCAACAGCTTGCGAAAACCAGGGAGAACCGCCCCGCCCGCCTGACCCGGGTAAGCATCTACACGGCAATCATCCTGTTCATTCAGTTGTTGCTTGGCGCCTGGGTCGCGGGCCTCAATGCCGGTTACGTGGCGAATGATTGGCCGCTGATGCAGGGCCGCCTCTATCCGGAGGGTGCCGACTGGAGCCAGGGCGCGCTGCACGCGCTCACGAACGATCCGTTCCTGCTCCACTTCCTGCACCGCTGGTGGGCATGGGTAGTCGTGGTCGCGCTGATTATCTTCGCGCGAAGGGTACGTCTGGTCGACCGCCGTGCCTCCAAAGCCATCCACAACGCTTTCGGCACTCAAATACTGCTGGGCATCGCCACCGTCATGACTGGAATGAATATCGTGCTTGCTGTGTTGCACCAGGCCGTCGGTGCGCTGGTCGTTGCAGCCTTCACTTGGGGAGCTCATGTCAATGGGAGGGCCAAGTCATGAGCGTCGTCACCGTCTACGCCACCTTCACCTACGCCGGCCAGGCCCAGACCATCGGCATGACGGTGGTGGAGGAAAGGCTCGCCGCCTGCGTCAATATCCTGCAGCCCTGCCGCTCCATCTACCGCTGGGAAGGCCAGGTTCAATCGGCAACTGAAACCCCCGCGTTGTTCAAGACGACGCTCGACAAGGCCGACGCCCTCATTGCCCGGATCAAGGAGCTACATAGCTACGACATCCCCGCCATCGTGGTTTGGCCGATCGAGCGGCTGCCGGCGGACTTTGGCGACTGGGTCGAGGAGAACGTCCGGTAGTATTTTACCCGTCGAGAAGCGCCCGCTTTTGCTTGACTTTTTGGCCTGCGGCAGCAATTAGCCCGGCCACAAGCGCTGCCTTTGGGTGGCGTTTTCCTGTTTCTCAGAAGGGTCCAGCCCATGAAGGCGCTGATGAAGACCACCAAGTCGGTAAAACCGGCCGAGGTGGAAAAGAAGTGGCATCTGATCGATGCCGAAAATCTGGTGGTCGGCCGCGTGGCGACGATCATCGCCAACATCTTGCGCGGCAAGCACAAGCCGAGCTTCACCCCGCACGTCGATTGCGGCGATCATGTCGTCGTCATCAACGCGGACAAGGTGCGCTTTACCGGCCGCAAGTTGCAGCAGAAGCTCTACTACAAGCACACCGGCTATGCCGGCGGCCTGAAGGAAGTCCGCGCTGACAAGATCCTCGAGGGTCGTTTCCCGGAGCGCATCCTTGAGAAGGCCGTGGAGCGCATGATCCCGCGCGGTCCGCTCGGCCGCGACCAGATGCGCGCCCTGCACCTCTACAACGGCACCGAGCATCCGCACGGCGGCCAGAACCCCGAACTTCTCGACGTCGCGTCGATGAACCGCAAGAACAAGGTGGGCGCATAACATGGCTGGCAAGAAGTCCCTTTCCGACCTCGGCGCGCTGACCGGCCAGGAGCCGGAAACTCCGGCCGTCGAGACGAACGATGCCCCGGCAGCCGAGACCGCAACGGTCGAGACCGCCGATACCGTCGAAGCCCCGGCCCCGGTCGTGGTGCAGGCAGAAGCTCCGCTGCGGGAGCAGCAGCTCGACAAATATGGCCGCGCCTATGCGACCGGCCGCCGCAAGGACGCCGTTGCGCGCGTGTGGCTGAAGCCGGGCTCGGGCAAGATCGAGGTCAATGGCCGCGATCAGTCGATCTACTTCGCTCGTCCGACGCTACGTCTGGTGATCAACCAGCCGTTCGGCGTGACCGATCGCGTAGGTCAGTATGACGTCGTCGCCACCGTCAAGGGCGGCGGGCTGTCGGGCCAGGCCGGTGCGGTCAAGCACGGCATCGCCCAGGCTCTGTCACGTTACGAGCCGGCGCTGCGCACCGCAGTGAAGCGCGAAGGCTTCCTGACTCGCGACAGCCGCGTAGTCGAGCGTAAGAAGTACGGCCGGGCCAAGGCTCGCCGCAGCTTCCAGTTCTCGAAGCGCTAAACGCTGGTTCAATTCGAACAAGGAAGGGCGGTCCCTGGGTCCCATCAAGGTACTACTTTGATGGGTTCCCCGTCTGGGCCGCCCTTTTCTTTTGGAGCGCCTCGGCTAGGACCGTGGCATGCCTCTCGCTTTCACCAGACAGGTCAGTCCGCGGATTGTCGAATGTGCGCTGACTCATCTCGATCGGCAGAAGATCGATCCGGAACTCGCTGCTCAACAGCACCAAGCCTATGAGAAAGCCCTTCAAGACGCCGGATACGATATTATTCGCCTGCCCTATCTGGCCGACGATCCGGACGCGGTGTTTGTCGAGGATACCGCCATTCTCCTCGGTGAGCATGCCATCATCACCCGACCGGGCGCGTCATCACGCGCGAACGAAATCTTCTCGACTGCTGTTGGCCTGACTCCTCACTTTGAGGTCCACTATCTTTCGGCCGGGACTCTGGACGGTGGGGACGTGCTCCGCATCGAAAATACATTGTACGTCGGCCAATCGAGCCGAACGGACATGGCGGGCACGCAAGCCCTTGAGGCGGCTGTCTCTCCGCTGGGCTTTTGGGTGGTGCCGGTTGAATTGGATCGCTGCCTTCATCTCAAGACTGCAGTAACCTTCGCTGGATTGGACGACGAGGGCGTTCCGACTGTGCTGGTCAATCCCGACTGGGTCGATCCCGACTACTTCACTGGCACGAACGCGTTGCTGGTTCCGCTCGAAGAGCCTTTTTCGGCCAATGTTGTTCAGGCCGGCGATCGGCTGATCATGGCGGCGGGAAGCCCAGGCACTGCAAAGATGCTCCGTGAATTCGGATTCACCGTGGTCGAAGTCGATTTGTCGGAGCTTCAGAAGGCCGAGGCCGGCGGAACCTGCATGAGCCTGCTCAGCGACTGAGGCGAGTGCGGATTTCCGCCTCATCGATCGGCAATGCGATCCGTTTCAGCCGCGCCGTTTGACCGCCGACAATGATTAGGCCGGACTTGGGGAGATCGAGCGCCTTGGCGAGCAGTTTGATGACCTCCTCATTAGCGGCTCCGTCGGCGGGCGCAGCCGCGACCCGCACTTCGAGGAAGGGCCGGCCGCCCGGATCGATCCGCCATTCGCCGATGCCCGGCTTGGCCGAGCGGGGCGTTGCTCGAACCGCAATGACGCACCGCTTGCTTCCCAAATTCATGGCGTCTTTTTCCAAGTCGCGTGCTAGCTGATCCTTCGTACGCGTCACGGAAACCTCCCAGACGGAGAAACGATGTGACCGATGAAATGAATAGGCAACGCCTCGACGGCAAGGTTGCCATCGTAACCGGTGCAACGGGCGGCATCGGGGAAGCAACCGCCAAACTCTTCTTGCAGCTCGGCGCCAAGGTCATGCTGGTCGCGCGTTCGGCTGACAAACTGGCCGCAACTCTTGATCGCCTGAAACCCTTTGGTGAAATGGCGGGGAGCCTTGCCGAAGCCACGGACGAAGATGCCTTCGCCGAAGCAGTCGCGGCGACGCTCGACCAGTTCGGCGGGCTCGATATCCTGATTGCCAATGCCGGGACCGAAGGCATCGCCAAGCCGGTCGAGATGCTCAACGTAAACGAGTTTGACGAGGTGCTCCGCACCAACGTCACCGGCGTCTGGTTGACGATGAAGCATTGCATCGCTCCGATGAAGGCGCGAGGCGGCGGATCGATCGTCGCCCTGTCGTCGGTTGCGGGGTCCATCGGCTTTCCGGCCTTGTCCCCCTATGTCGCCAGCAAACATGCGGTCTACGGCCTCGTCAAAACCGCGGCACTGGAGCTTGGCTCATCAAACATCCGCGTCAATGCAGTCGGGCCGGGCCCGATCGACAATCGGATGATCGACTCTCTGCAAAATCAATTGGCGCCTGACGACCCAGCGGCCTTGCGCGGCCAGATCGAGGCCAGCATCGCCATGGGGCGCTATGGGACGAATGAGGAAGTCGCCCATCTGCTCGCCTTCCTCGCCAGCGATGCATCCTCTTATTGCAGCGGGTCCATCCACATGGTCGATGGAGGCTATACCGCGGCCTGACGGGCCGGCCCTGATCAGTCCGCCATTGCCATCTGCGGTTCGCCTGGCGCAGCCGGCTTGGCCGGTCGCAGAAGCAAGACCAGCGGAATGGCCGCAAAGGTCAGCCACATCATGATCCAGAAGTCGTCGATATAGGCGATGAACGCCGCCTGGCGTGTAATCTCTGCGTCGGCGAGTGCCAGTGCGCTTTGGGCCGGCAACCCGAATTGGGTTACGACGCCCTGGCTAATCGTCGGCAGGACCTGCTCGGTCACCGTCCCTGCCATGTCGGCGTGGGCGGTCTGCATGTTCCTTGCGAGCAGTGTTGTAACCAGGCTGATCCCGATCGAACCGCCGATATTGCGAGACAGGTTAAGCAGGCTCGCAGCGTGGGTCCGCTTGGCTGGCGCCAGTGTGGCGAACGCCAGGCTCTGCATGGTCACGAACACCAGTCCCAGACCCAGTCCCTGAACCAGTCCGGACCAGACGACCGGACCGGAGCCCATCTCGATTGCAAAGCCGGTCATCATATGGAGAGACCAGCCCATTAATCCCAATCCAGCAGCAACCAGGATCCTGAGATCGACCTTATCGACCAGGCGCCCCGCGACCAGCATGGAGATGAGCGTGCCCACACCGCGCGGCGCGGTCATCATTCCGGATTGCAGCACCGAGTAGCCGTAGAGATGTTGCAGCAGCGGCGGCAGAAGGGCCAGGCCGGCGAGTAGCAGCACGCCGGTCACCATCATGAACATCAGGCCGATCGCGAAATTGCGGTCGGCAAAAAGCGACCGTTCGAAGATTGGCTTCTTCGCGGTCATCGTGTGGATGACGAACATCCAGCTCGCAGCCGCGAACAGGCCGGCCTCAATCCAGATCTCCGCACTCTGGAACCAGTCCTCATGCTGCCCGCGGTCGAGCATCAGCTGAAGCCCGCCGAGCGCAAGGCCGAGAAGTGCAAAGCCCATCAGGTCGAAGCGGTGGCTGCTCTTCGGACTCTTCGGCATGAAGCGCAGCAGCATCAGCGCCGCCAGCGTCCCAATAGGGATATTCACCAGGAACACCCAGCGCCAGTTGAAGCTGTCGGTCAGCCAGCCCCCAAGGACCGGGCCAAGGATCGGGCCGATCATGATGCCGCCGCCGAACAGCGCCATCGCCCGCGCATGCCGCTCCCGCGGGTTGATGTCGAACAGGGTGGCCTGGGACAGCGGAACGAGGAAGGCTCCGGTGACACCCTGGATTACGCGAAACGCGACCATCTCAGGAAGCGACTGGGCAATGGCGCAGAGGAAGGAAGCCGCCGTAAATCCTACAACCGACCATAGGAGCAGCCGCTTGCGGCCCACCTTGTCGGCCAGCCAGCCGGAAATGGGCAAGGCGATCGCCGACGCGACGATATAGCTGGTGAGGACCCAGTTGATGCTCTCCTGGGTCGCGCCGAGGCTCGCCTGCATGTGCGGCAGCGCCACGTTGGCGATGGTCGTGTCCAGAACCTGGATCAGAACCGCCAGCATCACCGCAATGGTGACGAGCAGGCGCCGGCCCGGATCGAGCTGCTGCTCGATGGCCATGCTCAGTTCCTGACGCGGACCGTGACGGTCGAGCTGAGACCCGCGATCATTTCGCGCGGCGGGTTTTTGTCGAAGGCGATCCGAACCGGAACGCGCTGGGTGACCTTGACCCAGTTGCCGTTGGCGTTCTGCGCGGGAAGCACGGAAAATTCGCTGCCGGTTCCCGATCCGATCGACGCAACACGACCGTGAATCTTGAGGCCGGGATAGGCATCGAACTCAACTTCGGCCGGCTGTCCCGGGGCCATTTTGGCGAGGTCGCCTTCCTTGAAATTGGCTTCGATCCACGCCTGCTGGTCGCCCACGATCGACAGCATCGAAACGCCGACGAGAGCGGCCTGCCCGACGAGCAGGCGATCCGACTGTGCGACGATGCCGCTGGCCGGCGCCCGCACAACCGTGTGCTGCAGGTCGAGACGCGCCTTTTCAACGGCAGCAAGGGCGGCGGCGATTTGCGGCTGATTGCCGCGGGGAGATATCGCCGCCGCCGCGTTTTCCGACTTGGCTCGTGCATTGGCCAGGTCGGTCCGCGCATCACTGAGCTCGTTGAGAGCATCGTCGTAGGCAGATTTGGTGGTGAAGCCGTCCTTCATCAGCGCCGCCTGCCGGTCGAAGGCGCGCTGGGCCACGGCGACGTTCGCCTCGGTTCCCTGGATGTCGGCAGTCGTACCCGCCGCCTGGACATAGAGCTGGTTGGTTTGCAGCCGCGCGGCTGCAAGCTGCGCCTCAGCCGCGTGAAGTGCCGCCTCGAATGGCGCCGGGTCGATCCTGTAGAGGATGTCCCCGCGGTTCACATGCTGGTTTTCGCGGACATAGACCGCTGCAACCGGACCATTCACCTGGGTCGAGATGGCTGTGACATCCTGTTTCACATATGCATTGTCGGTCGAGACGGTCGCCCCGCTCATCAGCCAGAAATAGAGGCCGATCGTCGCGATCAGCAGCGGCACCGACAACATCAAGAAGATGCGCTTCCGGTCGCGCGACGGCTCGGCGACCGCCTCGGTAACGGCATCAGCACTGACGGAGGTCATCTTATTCACGCTGACTTCCTTTGTTCGGCCTCGATGCGGCCGATATTTTCGCGGATGAGCGCGAGCTTCGCCCTCATCGCTTCGATCTCACTTCTTTCGAGCCCTTCGAAGGCCTGATCAGCCATCTCATCGGCCAGAGATGTCAGCCGCTCGAAAATCGGCTTCGCCTCATCGGTCAGGGTAAGGCGCCACACGCGGCGATCGACCGGATCTGGCTGCCGAGTGACAAGTCCCGACTCTTCCAGGCGGTCGACGATCCGGCCCGCGGTGATCGGCTCCACGTCCAGCCGCTCGGCCAGCTCGACCTGCTTCAGGCCGGGTTCGTGGCCAAGCCACGCCAGCGCGCGCCATTGCGCCGTCGTCACGCCGAGCGCCGACGCACGGCGATCGAAGTGACGCCGGAGAGTGCGACTCGTTTCGGCCATTTCCCAGGCAAGCTCTTTCATAGAGCCTGCATATAATAAGCATGCTTAGTATTTCAACTGTCTTGTCAACGCCACAATCTGGGGCCAATCGGGCAACTCATGACAAAAAAGAACAATATCGAAACAATCCTCGACGAACTTGAAACCCGCTACGAAACCTCGGTTGGCCGCCTTAGACAGGCCCTGACCGTCTATGCCGAGAAAGGGACCCGTCCCGATCCTGACGAGCGCGATGACGGCGCCTTCGCCTATCCCGAATTGCGCATCGAATATGACCCGGAAAGCCCGCCGCCGACCCCGGACCGAGCATTTGCCCGGCTGAACCAGCCCGGCATCTACACCACCTCCATCGCCCGCCCTGCCCTGTTTCGCGAATATCTTCGCGAGCAGCTTGAGCATCTGGTGCGCGACTATCCGGTGAAAATCAGCGTCGGCACCTCCGCCAGCGAAATTCCCTACCCTTATGTGCTCGACGGGGGCGAGCTCGACCTGCAGGGCATTGCGACCACAGAACTCAGCCGCTGGTTCCCGTCGACGGACCTCGTCCATATCGGCGACGAGGTTGCCGACGGCGCGTGGGACGTGGCGCTCGACCCGACCCGGCCGCTGGCGCTGTTCGATGCTCTCCGCACCGACTTCAGCCTGGCTCGCCTCAAACATTACACCGGCACGCCGGCCGAGCATTTCCAGCGCTATGTGCTGTTCACCAACTATGTCCGCTACGTCGACGAGTTCGTGCGGTTCGCGGTAGCCGCGCTTCGCGACCCGACCAGCCGTTTCACGGGACTATCGGTTCCCGGCGGCACGTTCGAACATGGCGACCTGGCCGACGCCGAAGAACAGATAGCAGCGGGCGTTTGGCGGCGGCACCAGATGCCGGCCTATCATCTGATCACCCCCGATGGCGACGGCATCACCTTGGTAAACATTGGGGTTGGCCCATCGAACGCCAAGACGATTTGCGACCATATCGCAGTGCTTCGGCCGGAAGCCTGGCTGATGATCGGCCATTGCGGCGGCTTACGCCCGAGCCAGACGATCGGTGATTACGTCCTCGCCCACGCTTACTTGCGCGACGACCATGTGCTCGACGACGTACTGCCCGTCGAAGTGCCCATCCCCGCCATCGCCGAGGTTCAGACCGCGCTTTACAATGCGGCGCTGACCGTCACCGGCGAGGATGAGGACAGCGTCAAGAAGCGGCTTCGTACCGGCACGGTCGTCACCACCGACGATCGCAACTGGGAGCTTCGCTACACAATGTCGGCGCTGCGCTTCAATCAGAGCCGGGCGGTGGCGATCGACATGGAATCCGCGACCGTTGCGGCGCAGGGCTACCGCTTCCGGGTCCCCTATGGGACGTTACTCTGTGTATCGGACAAGCCTCTCCATGGTGAATTGAAGCTGCCGGGCCAGGCTAACGCCTTCTACGAACGGGCAATCGGCCAGCACCTGAAGATCGGGATCGAGACGCTCGATATCCTAAGAAACGAGGGCGACGGGCTGCACAGTCGCAAACTGCGGAGCTTCGACGAGCCGCCGCTCCGTTAGGAGGCCGGTGGCACCCAGTCCTTCGGGGTCAGGTCGGTGATCCGGCCCGGTACCGGCACCGGCGGATTGCTCGCGAGATAGGCTTCGGTCACATCCAAATCCAATCCGGCGTCGACCGGATCGCGGCCGTCTGCGAACCCACTGAAATTGTCGCCGCCCGAGGCGAGGAAATTGTTGATCGCGACGCGATAGGTTTTGGCCGGGACGACCGGCTTTCCGTTCAGGGTCATCGCCACGATCCGCTGCCCCGCCGGCCGCGATTTGTCATAGCTGAAGTGAAAATTCGCCGAGGGCGTCAAAATGTTCGGGTTCACAACGCTGTTCCGGCCGCTTCCGAACTGCTGCTCGAGCACGGCTTTGATCTCAGTCCCGGTATAGCTCTTGGTCACGACATTGTTGGCGAAGGGCTGCATCGCGAAGATCTGGCCGAAACGGACGGTGCCGTCGGCCTCCGGCAGAAGGTCGGTCCGAGCACCGCCGTTGTTCATCAATGCGAAGTCCGCATTACCGCGATCGGGATTGCGGGCGACGAATAGCTGTCCATCCGAAATGAATCCCCCAGCCTGGCTTTCGGCATTTTCGGTACCCTTCAACAAGGTACCGCCGAGATGGCCGACCGGGCGATTGGCCGCCCCAGCCGCAGCCTTGCCATAGCGAGCGACCAGTGCGGCAACCTCTGGATCTGCCGAAAAGACGGGATGGGAGGGCAGCAATGGCGCGGTCAGTCGAGCCGTCTGGATCGGCTCGCCCTGAACGATGACGAATTCGCCCTTCTCGCCGATCAGCGAACCGCCGGGCCGGTCGAAGGTCAGCCTTATGTCGGTGACCATGGCACCATAATTGCCGGCGCTGGTCAGCAGGCGAGTTCCGCCTCCGCTCATCGGCACCCGGCAGATGTAGGCGTTGTGGGTGTGGCCCGAGACGACCAGCTGGATTGCCGGATCGAGCTTGGCCAGGACCGGTAAAATGTCGCCGGAAAGCCCCGGGCAGGCCGGATCGTCATAGCGTCCGGTAACCGACGCACCCTGGTGGATCAGCAGGACGATGCTGTTGATGCCAGCCGCCTTCAGCTCGGGCACCAAGGCATTGGCAGTGGCGGCTTCATCCTCGAATCTCAGTCCGGCAACGCCCGACGGAGAAACCAGCGTCGACGTTTCCTTCAGGGTCATGCCGATGAAGCCAATCCTGACCCCGCCGACTTCCTTGACCGCCCTGCCGGGGAATAATGTCGTCCCGTCCGCGCGCCGGACATTGGCGGCGAGATAACGGAAGCCGGCTCCCTGAAATGGCTCGACCGCGCAAGGCTTGCGGTTCGTGAATTTGGCGCATCCGCCATCCTGCATTCGAAGCAACTCTGCCGAGCCCTTGTCGAACTCATGATTGCCGACCGATGCATATTCGAGGCCTGCCAGGCCCAGGGCCTTGATCGTCGGTTCGTCCAAAAACAGCGCGGAGCTGATCGGACTTGCGCCGATCAAATCGCCCGCGGCGACCGTCACGCTGTTCGGCGTTCGCAGCCGCTTAAGCGCACTGGCGAGATAGGCTGCGCCGCCTGCGGGGACGGGACCGTCCACGGCGGGAACGGTGAGGTTCGGCGGCTCGAGATTGCCGTGGAAGTCGTTGATGGCGAGGATTTGGACTTCGACCGGGCCGGCTGCGATCGGCGCTGGCCGTGGCGTCGTGGCGCAAGCAGAGAGAAAAGCAGCCGAAACAAGAAATGCGCGCTTCATTCGTTGCCTCGTCATTGCGAGCGAAGCGAAGCAATCCAGGCCGGATTGCCGCGTCGCCTGCGGCTCTCGCAATGACGGTGAGGCTTGTCGAGCGAATTTGAAGTCTTCATGACCTGCCCCATGACCGACGAACAACTGATCGCCGCCGCACGCGAGGCAGCGCTGGAGGCCTATGCCCCCTACTCCCGCTTCTTCGTAGGCTGCGCGATCGAGAGCGTGGACGGAACCGTCGTCACCGGCGTCAATGTCGAGAATGCCTGTTATCGCCTCGGTGTCTGCGCCGAGCAGAGCGCGCTATCCGCAGCGCATCTCGCCTTCGGCCTGCACAATGTCGCACGGATCGGGGTCGCGGGCGGCAATGTTCAGGCCGGCGCGCTATTTGGCGACGGCGTGGTCACTCCGTGCGGGGGGTGTCGGCAGGCGATCTACGAATCCTCGCGCCTGTCCGGCCGCGACATCGAGATCCTCTGCTCAAACGGGTCGGGATCGGCGGTCGAGCGCCACAGCATTTCAACCCTCATCCCACACGGCTTCGGTCCCGCCAATTTGAAGGATGCCGGGTAGCGCCAGGCTATTTGAGTTTGATCTCCCGCAGACGCTCCTGGAGATAGTCGTGACTGCTGATCGGCGGCCATTTCGGCTGCTCGCCCGGCGGGACGGTCCCGGGCAGCGCCTCGATCATGAAATCGGGGCGGAAGTGGAGGAAATAGGGCATCGAATAGCGCGCATGACTGGCGCGGTCGGGCGTCGGATTGACCACCCGGTGGCTGGTCGAGCGAAGCACGCCGTTGGTCAGCCGCTGCAGCATGTCGCCGATGTTGATCACCAGCTCGCCGGGCTTGGGCGAGACCGGGATCCAGCGGCCGTCCCTGGTCTTGAGCTCCAGCCCCGCTTCCTCGGCGCCGAGCAGCAACGTGATGGAGTTGATGTCCTCATGAGCCGCGGCGCGAATATGCTCGCCGGTCGGCTCTGATTGCGCCGGATAATGGAGCAGGCGCATCACCGAATTTCCGTCGCGCACCGTGTCGGTGAAATAATCCTCGTCGACCTTCAGGAAGCGGGCAATGGCGCGGAGAACCTTGACCCCTGCCTCGTCGAACGCGGCGTAGAGCTCGGTGAAGGTGTTGCGAAAGTCCGAGATCTCGGCCGGCCAGACATTGTCCGCCATCACTTCGCGAAACTCGTGTCCTTCAGGGAGTTCGCGGCCGACGTGCCAGAATTCCTTGAGGTCGTGCGCTTTGTAGCCCTTAGCGGTCTCGATCCCGAACGGCGTGTAGCCGCGGGCACCGCCTGCGCCCTCGATGTAATATTTCTTCTTAACGTCCTCGGGCAAAGCAAAGAATAGTTTCGCCTTTTCCTCGGCGCGATGAATCAGATCCTCGGGGATGCCATGGTCGCGGACGATGGCGAAGCCATATTCGACGAAGCTGTTGCCAAGCTCCTTAGCGAAACCCTGCGGATCCTTGTCCGCATCTGCAAGCGAGACGGAGGCGATATGGTCGCTGGTGATTACGTCGGTCATAAATCTTCTTTCACCGTTCATCCTGAGTAGCCGGTGAGCCTGTCGAACCGGCATATCGAAGGAACGTCCTTCGATATGGGACTTCGACTTCGCTCAGTCCCTACTCAGGATGAGCGGATTTGTTAACAGGGAGCCATCGCTAGGCTATCATCAGCCCGGCCAGCGCTGCACTCATCAAATTGGCGAGGGAGCCGGCGAGAAGCGCGCGAAGGCCAAGCTTGGCGATCATCGGCCGCTGGTTGGGTGCGAGGTTGCCGGTCACCGCCATCTGGATGGCGATCGACGAGAAATTGGCGAAGCCGCACAGCGCGAAAGTGACGATCGCCCGGCTGCGATCGCTGAGCGCCGCTGCTGGGCCCGCAGCATTGCCGAGATCGATGAAGGCGACGAATTCGTTGAGAACGATCTTGGTGCCGAACAGTCCGCCGGCGACGCCCGCTTCGCTCCACGGGACTCCGATCAGGAACATCACGGGTGAGAATAGCGCGCCGACGATTGCCTGGAACGACAGGTCGGGCTGTCCGAACCAGCCGCCGATCCCGCCCAATATGCCGTTGGCCAACGCCACCAGTGCAACGAACGCCAGCACCATCGCGCCGACCGCCACCGCCAGCTTGACGCCGGTCTGTGCGCCCTGCGCCGCGGCCATGATGATGTTGGCGGGACGCTCGCCCTCTTCGAAGGTGTGGACCTCGATCTCGTCCTCGGGCGCGGCGGTCGCACCGCCTTTCAGCTCCAATTCTCCCTCGGCCGGCGGTTCGTCGGGCATGATCAGCTTGGCCATCAATATGCCGCCCGGAGCGGACATGAAGGCGGCCGCGAGAAGGTAGGGCAGATATCGCTCGCCGAGCAGACCGGCATAGGCGGCGAGGATCGTGCCTGCGACGCCGGCCATGCCGACGCTCATCAGCGTGAACAAATGGCTGGGCGAGAGCGCGGACAGATAGGGTCTGACGACCAGCGGGCTTTCCGACTGGCCGACGAAGATATTGGCGGCCGCTCCAAGGGATTCGACCCGGCTGACCCCGGTCACCCAGCCGATCGCTCCGCCGACCCACTTCACGATCTTCTGCATGATGCCGAGGTGGTAAAGGACGGCGACCAGCGAGGCGAAGAAGATGATCACCGGAAGGGCTGCGATGGCGAAGGTGTTGGCCAGCGGATTGGACGCGCTCGGCCCGAACAGGAACTCGGTGCCCTTGGTCGCATAGCCGAGCAGCTCGGCAACGCCGTCGGACATGGCCTGGATGACCGCCCGGCCCCAGGGCGTCTTGATGACCAGGAAGGCGAGCGCCGCCTGAAGCGCGAAGGCCGCGCCGACCACGCGGAAATTGATCGCCCTGCGGTTCGACGAAAAGGCCACCGCAATCAGGATGATGGCCGCGATCCCCGCCAGCCCGAGCAAATATTGATTCATGAAACGCGACCCCTCCCCCGGGCCATTCCAACGACCTACCAGGTGACGCCTTGTTCCGCGTTTTTCGCCGCTTCGTCCAGTAGGTCCAGCGCCTCGGCCGGAGTCTCGGCTTTCAGCATCTGAAGCCGCCGCGCCTGGCTCAGGAAGCCGCTGTCGCGGACATGGTCCATGAAGTCGGCAAGGTCGTTCCAGAAACCGTGAACGTTGAGCAGGCAGAATGGCTTGGCGTGATAGCCGAGCGCATTCCAGGTCCAGGCTTCGAACAGCTCGTCCAACGTGCCGATCCCGCCCGGAAGCGCGACGAAGCCGTCGCACAGCTCGGTCATCTTCGCCTTGCGCTCATGCATATTGGCGACGGTGTGAAGCTCGGTGCAGCCGGTATGCGCGACTTCATGATCGACCAGCGCCTGCGGGATCACGCCGTAGACGTTGCCGCCCGCCGCCAGCATCTCGTCGGCGATGATGCCCATCAGGCCCAGCCGGCCGCCGCCATAGACCATGTCGATCCCGCGGGCCGCCATTTCCCGGACCATCGCTCGGGCCATTTCGGCGAAGGCCGGGTCGGAACCCGGCGCAGAGCCGCAATACACCGCAATCCGCTTGATCGTCATAGCTGCACCAGCTTCTTGAGATCGGTCATCGGTCGGGCACCGTAATGCTGGATCACCTCCGCGGCGGCAATGGCCCCGGTCCACAGGCACCGCTCGAGGCTCGCGCCCTTGCACCTTGCGGTCAGAAAGCCGGCTGCGAACAGGTCGCCCGCCCCGGTCGTATCGACCACCTCGCCCACCGGAGCGGCGGGGATCGAAATGCGCTGGCTATCCTCGATCGCGATGGCGCCCTCGGCTCCGCGGGTAATGACCAGGGTCGGGACCTTGGCCTTCAGTTCGGCCAGCGCAGATTCAAGGTCGGTGCGGCCGGTGAGCTGCAACGCCTCATGCTCATTGGCGAACAGCAAATCGACCCCGCCGCTGTCGATCATCCTGCCAAAACCTTCCTTCCGCCCGGCAATGCACACGCTTTCGCTAAGCGTGAAGGCGACCTTACGTTCCGCGGCATGGGCGATGTCGATTGCCTTCATCATCGCCGCGCGGGGCTTTTCCGGACCGAACAAATAGCCTTCCAGGTAGAGGATCGAGGCCGAAGCGATGAGGCTTGGGCTGATGGTTCCCGCCTCGAGTTCGTGGCTGGCACCGGGAGATGTATTCATCGTCCGCTGTGCATCCGGCGTAACCAGGATCAGGCAGCGCCCGGTCGGCGGGCCGAATCCGTCGCCCTTTGGCAGCGGCGGCGTGTCGAAATGGACGCCGAGCGCGTGCATGTCATGTTCGAAGATCATGCCGAGCTGGTCTTCCGCGACCTGGCCGATGAAGCC